>JAFGTT010000031.1 GCA_016933955.1 Candidatus Zixiibacteriota bacterium | reverse complement strand
GGCCCGGCACCCATCTGCCAGCCCTAAATCTGCTTAACTCCGTTTATCCGGGGGATTGGCCAACTCGCCAATCCCCCGTTTTCATTGACTATCCGGTAATTAATAACCGCCCTTTGCCGATATTTCCTATGTAGATATATACATGCTTCAACAATCAGGCGACGAAGGGGTTATCCTATGTTTTCGACCAGATTAAACGGGCTCACAGCCATCATGATATATACCGGCATATTTCTTCTTTCTATCCTGTCATTTTTCACGACCTATTATGGAATGAAAATCCTGCTGAACACGCCTCTGGCTCTGATCGGTTCTTTCGGATTGCAGATAGCCCTTCTTGGAATCGCCTGGAGTTTGATGAAAATAAAAACCAACCGAGCTAAATATGTCACCGTGTTTCTGGCCGCGGCCACTTTTTCAATCTTTTTTTCCTATGCCAATTTTGACACAGCTCTGAAATCACCGACCCGGTCGCACGATGCCCGGGCGGGATATGCCGAGGCCGCCCGGCCGGTTATGGCCCAGTATCGCATGAAGGCGCGCGAGGCGGCCCAAACCGGACGATACCAGGTGGAACGAATCGGACAACTTCTTCAACTGGAGCAGGACAAAGGCTGGGCAACGGTGGTCGATGAGGGCAGTAATGACGCCTTCGTTCAGGCTATTATCGAGGGTGCCCGGCGAACGGTCGAGTCCTGGGAAAAGCGGGAAGGACGCGATTACCGCCAGGGCAAAGGCAAAGGAATCATACTTAATTATCTTCTGACTCAGCAGGATCAGGCCCGCCGAAACCTGGCTTTCATTGAATCTTATATCAGTCGGGTCGATTCTCTCTCCCTTATCCTTAATAGCGCCCTGCCGGTAACCGACCAGAATCTTCTGGTCAACTCCGCCTGGGTAGAATTTCCGACCGCGGCCGCCGGGGCTGTTATGGCGGGAAAAATAGAGGTGCCGGGGCCGCCTTTCCTGGCCCGGTATGTTGAATCCCCGACCAGCAATCAACAGGCTTTTCTTATGGTTATTGGCGACCTGTTTGCTCTTGATCACCTGGCCATTTTTTCAATGGTTCTGGCCTTTGTGATCGATTTCATTATTATCCTCATGTCTTTTACCGGGAGTCATACCATCAGCGATGAGGATTTGTTATTCAATAAACTTAAGGGTGACACCCTGGAGCAGATTAAAAATATTAAATCCGATGATAATGGAAATCTATCACATTTTCTGAATAGTGCTCTTGAAAAACTGAAAACCGCCGGACGTCACAATCTCGATATCATCCGGGTAATTTCCGATTATAATCAGGAAAAAAGACGGCTGAAAATCAGCCTTAAACGCGGTGAAGAGAAATCACCTGATTATCGTTCCTCCAGACCTGAAACAGATAATGAAATCCCGGATAAAAAACGGCGAAATAACCGGCCGCTGACGATTTCATCAAAAGGCAATCTCGAGAATCTCAACATGCTTGAACCCGGTTTCAATTCTCGTGTTTCCGAAGCCAGTCGGAGAATTCAACAATTGGTAAAGCAAACCCGTGAAACCACCAGATCGCTTAATTTCTCGTCAAAAAAACACGGGTAAAACATCGGATGACATATTCAGGGAGTCGGGCAATGGCTGTAAATTGAAACCGGACATCCGGATACTCGATCCGGGCGGTTTTTAATTGATTGACAGAATTAAAAAAGTATTTATCTTACAGTGAATAAGGAAACTAACCACATGACGACGGTCCCCGCTATGACCGCCGCCTGGACCTATAATTACATACCTTTGTGAGATGTAAGATGAAACACTTATTTCTTCTCTCCTTTATCGCCCTCGTATTTATCCTCGCCCCTCTTGCCGCCGTCTCATCGGAGGCCTATTTCAAGTTCACTATCGACTCCAGAGAGGAGTTGGGCAAGATTACCAAGTTAATCTCAATAGATAATGTCGAAGGCAACACTGTTTTTGCATATGCCAATGAAAGGCAGTTTCAGGATTTCCGGGATCTGGGATATTCCATAACTGTCTTACCTCATCCAGGAACATTGATTGAGCCCGAAATGGCTGTTTCCAAGGACGATATCAAGGCCTGGGATTCGTATCCGACTTACACAGCTTATGTGGATATGATGTATGAATTCGAAAGCGATTTCCCGGGTTTGTGTGAAATCGTCAACGCCGGCCAGACGGTCGAAGGGCGGGATATTCTTTTTGCCCGTATTTCCGACAATCTCGGATCCGAGGAAGATGAGCCGGAAGTGATGTTCACGTCCACCATGCACGGTAATGAAACAACCGGTTATATACTGATGTTGCGTCTGATTGATTCCCTTCTGAATGCCTACGGAACCGATTCTCTGGTTACCCGCCTGGTGGACAGCTGCGAAATCTGGATCAATCCGCTGGCCAACCCGGATGGCACCTATGCCGGCGGTAACAGTTCGGTTTCCGGAGCCACCCGGTATAATGCCAACGGCGTCGATATCAATCGAAATTTTCCCGATCCCCAGGACGGTGACCATCCCGATGGGTATCCCTGGCAACCGGAAACCATCGTCATGATGAATCTGGCGGAAGCCAATAAATTCGTCATATCCGCCAATTTTCACGGCGGGGCCGAAGTGGTCAATTATCCCTGGGATACCTGGTCCACTCTCCATGCCGACAACCAATGGTATATTGATGTCTCTCAAGCCTATGCCGACACCGTTCATGCTTACAGCAGCGGCTATATGGATGGTTTCAATGACGGTATCACCAACGGGTATGCCTGGTACGAAGTCGATGGCGGCCGCCAGGATTATATGAACTGGTGGCATGGTTGCCGCGAGGTAACCATAGAGCTTTCGACCACCATGCTTCTTCCCGGCAGTCAACTCCCGGCTCACTGGATTTACAACCGCAGTTCTTTTCTCAACTGGTTCGAAAACGGGTTGAACGGTATCAGAGGAATTATTACTGATGCGGTTACTTCTTTGCCTCTTGACGCGACTATAACCATTGTTGGCCACGATTTCGATAATTCCCAGGTTAAAACCGATCCCGATGTCGGCGACTATCACCGGATGATCGAGGCTGGAACCTATACGGTCGAAATCAGCGCTCCGGGTTATGTGACCCACACGGAAAATAATGTTACCGTTACCGACAATCACGCTGTCCGGCTCGATGTCGCTCTGCAACCTCTCAGCGATGATCCGGTTCTGGTTTTTCAAAGCCACAACGGACCCGAGGCTGGTCCGGGAGACACGGTTTCCTTGAATATTACCTTGAAAAATAATGGCGGCGGTAATGCCTATAATACGCTTGGCATTCTCTCCACCACCGATCCCGATGTTTCAGTCACCCAGAACAGCTCGACCTTCCCGACCATCACGGCCGAAGGCGGGACAGCTATCTCAACCGTTCAGTATGAGTTTATTATTTCAGAAGAATCATCAAACTATCGATATTTTGATTTAACCCTGGATGTCACTGCCGATGGGGGTTATTCCGAACAGCTCAATTTCAACTATTTCATCGGTACCAGAACCCAGGTTTTTTATGAGGATTTCTCTTTTGAACAGGGTTGGTCCGGGCTGGGCGGCTCCGGCGAATGGCAGATCGGACCCGCCACCGGAGGAACCGGCGGCAACGGCACCGGTGACCCCGCCTCGGATCATACTCCGACATCTGACAATTACCTGATGGGCAATGATCTGACAGCCGTGGACGGTGCCTATAGCAGCGGTCTCAGCACCACCTACTGGATAACTTCGCCCTATATCGATTGCTCCAATTTCAGCAATGTGGGAATCAGCTTCTACCGCTGGCTGGGTGTCGAAAGCAGCAGTTATGACCATGCTTATTTCGATGTGTACGACGGCACCTCATGGACGACTCTCTTTCAGAATTCCGGGACTATGGATGAATCGTCATGGAGCGAACAGGTTTATGATGTGGCCGCTTACGCCGACAGTAATCCCGATTTCCGTATCCGGTTCGGAATCGGGCCGACCGATGGTTCGCAGGTTTATTGCGGCTGGAATATCGATGATATAATTATTACCGGATATGGTGAGGGTACCGGGGGTGAACCCGAGCTGTCTTACACGCCTGATGACATTAGAGATTCACTCCAGCCGGGAGATACCGATCAGAAATATCTGAAAATATATAATAACGGGTCCGCCCTGCTGAGAATCATGTTCAATTCCACCGACAGCTGGATCGATTTCGATCGTGATCAGCATAATATCGATATCGGTGACAGCCTGATACTTCCCGTGGAAATCGTTACCGAAGGTCTGACTCCGGGGGATCATACCGGCGAGATTACCTTTACCAGCAATGATCCTGATTTATCCAGCGGTGATATTTCGGTTAATCTGCACATTTATGCACCCGATATTTTCCTGCCGGAAACATCGATCAGCGAAACACTGGAAACCGATGGACAATCATCTCAGGACTTCATCATATCAAACAACGGACCGGGTCGCCTCGATTATGCGATCAGCCGCCAGATGTTCAATGGCAAGGCGGTGACTCTGCCGATATCTTCCCTCAATCCCGAACCGATCGGTTATCGACCTGTCGATAGAGATGAATCGGGGAGTAATGAACCCTTCTTCGGAGGAGTTGATAAGAGTGCGGGCGGCCCCGACACCTGGGGTTACAGCTGGGTTGATTCCGATGATCCGGCCGGACCGGATTTTGGATGGATCGATATATCGACCGTCGGTACCGAGGTGTCCGGCCTTGGTGATGATGATACGACCGGGGCGATTGTAATCGGATTCGATTTCCCCTTTTATGAAAACAGCTATTCAAGTATCTATATCGGGTCCAACGGTATTTTGTCTTTCGACTCCGGAGTCAGAACCCGTACCAATGTCGCAATACCCAACTCGGCCACGCCCAATAATTATATTGCCATGTGGTGGGACGATCTTGATCCGCGCCAGGGCGGCAATATATACTATTATTATGATGCATCGGAGGCTCGGTTTGTTGTCAGTTTTGTCAGCATTCGGAATTATACTTCCAGCGGCGGGACCGGATCACTGACGTTTCAGGCCATTCTGTACCCCAATGGCAGGCTTTTGCTTCAGTACCTGACGATGGATCCCGGTTCCGATGCCGATGGTTTATCCGGGGCGACAATCGGAATCGAAAACGATGCCGGCGATGACGGTTTGCAGGTCGTTTATAATGCCGCCTATATGCATGATAATCTGGCGGTATCGCTCGGAGCCGCCGGCTGGCTTAATATCAGTTCCGCTTCCGGTTCGGTCGATCCCTATGCTTCCGACACCATTGCGGTTTCGTTCGATGCTGCTGATCTTAATGAGGGTGAATACACCGGCCAGTTGACAATTGTCAGTAATGATCCCGATCTGCCGACCCAGAATGTTCCGGTTACCTTAACGGTTGAAAACCAGTTGGCCCCGCCTCCGGCACCAACCCCGGTTTATCCAGCCGATGGCGCCGAGGAGGTCGCTTTGCCGATCGCCTTTGATTGGGATGACCTATCCGGGGTGGACAACTATGCTCTTCAGATTGATTCGAATATTTCATTTACCGAACCGGTAAAAGAAATAAGCATGTCCGTTTCGACTTACGAGGTTTCGGATCTGCTTGAGGGTACCACTTATTACTGGCGGGTTCAGGCTCACAACGCGGCCGGATGGGGCGAATGGAGTACGGCTCGTTCGTTTGCCACCGAACTTGCCTTCATCTGCGGTGATGTCAATCAAAGCGGTGGAGTTAATATCCTTGATGCCACCTATCTTATCAATTATCTCTATCTTTCGGGACCGGCTCCTGTTCCGCAGGCTTCAGGGGATGTTAATAATTCCGGTTCCATCAATATCCTTGATGTAACATACTTGATAAATTACCTTTATAAGAGCGGGCCGCAGCCGGTTTGCCCTTAGATTTATACTTCCCATTGTATCATACAGGGATGGGCCGTCGGCCCATCCTTTTTTTATTTGCCCGTTGCATAATATCTACGTCTATCAACAGCCAGATATCATAACAGCGGGTAACCATATGATCAGCTTATCGGATAGAATCCAAAGCTAATTAATAAGCACGGAATACCCTGATAATGGCGGCTACTACTATTATTCGGATATGGAATTAAGTGACCATCCCGTAGACAACATTAATGAACGATCCTGTTTTGGATTCCGGTTTCTGTTCCGAAAGGCAATCATTTGACAAAAACGAGTTAACCGCCGCGGAATCTTGCCGGTGTTATTTCCCGGGAGGAAATATAGTCAATAAAAAAGGGACAGCCCGGAAGAGCTGTCCCAGTAATTGATACCTCAACTACTTTACGGATGGGTCGGTGCCGGACCATTGCGATACAGGTAGTTCATTATCCTGGTAGCATCCAGAATATTGATCGCCCCGTCGCCGTTGGCATCGCCGGTTTGAACAACCGGTTGCGGTCGGTCACCATTACGATACAGGTAGTTGATAAGGTAGGTCATGTCGAGAATATTAATGTGGTTATCGAAATTGGCATCACCCGATTTATGACCATACAATGTAACCACACCGACTTCGGTGAAGCTTCCGCCCGCCGCGAAATCGGCCGCTACGGTATAATCATAATCGTCGACATCCCAGAGCAACGGATAGGTGCCGAGGAAGTCAGGCGCATTGAGCGTGATTTTCATCACTGCGCCGGTGAAATCTTCGTAACCATCAAGCTGCTCCACGGCATCCGGGACGACACCATTCAGAGTAATTGTCCCGCCATCAATTTCATCGACAACATGTCCGCCGCCGGCAAATTCGCCGCCGAGGTAGACATTGATATCCACATCGCCGCCGTAACCGAAGGCCATAAAGGCATATATCGGGGCCGGTTCAATGGAAATAATATTGTTGCCGGTCTGACCGACTTCGATCGTCACCGGAACAATGTCGGTCCCCTTGGCGCCCGTATGAGTGATGACCAGATCGGCAGTGTAAACACCGAGATCGAGATCCGCGGTATTATAATTCACCGCCACGGTCGTGGTTCCACCGGCAGGGACAGTCCCGCTGGAAGGAACCGCACTCAACCAGGATAGAGGAGCCTCGTTGATAG
Source organism: Candidatus Zixiibacteriota bacterium (assembly GCA_016933955.1). Classification (NCBI taxonomy): domain Bacteria; kingdom Pseudomonadati; phylum Candidatus Zixiibacteriota; species Candidatus Zixiibacteriota bacterium. The sequence goes on along the minus strand of JAFGTT010000031.1, from coordinate 106,105 downwards.
CGAAGGCATCGACCGAGAACTGCGCCCCGTCATAGCCATAATAGCGGAAGGCAATCTTGACATTGCTTTCGTCCTTATAGGCCGACAGGTCAACCACGGAGTTGTTCCACTCCCAGGTGGTGAATTCACCATAGCTGTTTTCATCCCAGAGCTTGGTCGGGAAAGTGGCGCCGCCATCGGTGGAAATCCAGACTTCAAGATCATAGTTATCATACGGGTCAATTGCCCAGTAATAACTGCCATTCCACCAGAAGTCGAGGACGTATTTGGCTCCGCCGAAATCAATCGCGGGGCTAATCAGCCACTCGTCCTGAGTCCCGGAATATGTCTCATCATAAAGACAGGTGGCATTATAGAGCCCTTCATACGGAGCATAGCTGTCCTGCTCCCAGGTATAAGGATTGTTCACCACTGTCGTCCAGCCGGATGGCGGGACACTGGTTTCAAAACCTTCAAACATAAGCTGTTTGCTGGAAGCCGTAAGGCTCGGAACATGGCCTGAACTCTGGAAAGGATTAGCCTTTAGATCGGGCAGGCACTGGCCGCCGCCGACACTGGCCTTCTTGCCATAGGCAACCGACATCTCGAAGCTGATGTCGAATTCGCCATCGGCACCCAGAATCAGATCGGTTCCTCCGGTCGTCGCCGGTTCAACCACGCCGAAGTCGATTTCCGTCGGGTCAAGGGTCAGAACCGAAGGTTCGCCGCCGATCATCAGGGTATAGTCTTCAACTTCACCATAGGTGGTCGAGCCGCACGGGCCGGGATATGAACTGTAGTTGAGACGAACTCTCATCCGGGTAGCACCGGAAACAGCATCCATCGGGACCGTTATGGTTCCGGTATAAGGACCGACTCCGTAATTGACATCGAGGGTGATCTCCTCGTTGGCATCAAGGAAGTCCTTATCCTGGTTCCAGTCAACCCAGACTGCCCCGTAATCGGAACTGTATGCTGTTCCCAGGGTAATGGCAATCGGGTAGCCGACTCCATAAGCCACATAAGCCGTCTGGTCGGTGAAATCGCCGTAACCTTCGCAATCGCTACTGTTGTTGATTTCGCCGAAAGTGACATTGGCGATATATTCATCGCAACCGCCTGAAGCCGCACAGTATTCCGGTTCGGTTTGTTCCGCCCAGACATTTATCTGATACGGACCTTCATAATAATAATCCGGGTAGGATGGATGATCCGAAAGAACCGGGATATAGTAGGTTCCGGGTTGCAACTGGTTGAAATACATGGTGACATTGCCGTCGCCGCATAAATCCCAATCAGTAGGGTCGGCATAAATCAGCTCGCCGCCCTCGCACGGGCAGGCTGTGGCCAGAACGATATAAACCAGTTCAAAGGCCGGATCGGTGCCGCAGTAATCGACCACGACATTGGCCAGACCGGTAATCGTAAAGGCCTCCCAGGCATGACCGTCGTCGTCGAGAAGCGTGCACTGGTTGGTGGCGTTGGTATTATTGCCGGTGAAGGTGGTCGTGGTTTCCCAGGCCAGAGTAACCGGCGTAACATCTTCGCAATTGTCGTTCGGAGGAGGCGTGCTGGTGTCGATATCCATGGTCAATTCAAACATGGGGATACAGTAAGGCGAAGGATAAGTGTCGATCATCAGGTAATAAAGACCGGGGCTGAGAGTCACCGACATATCATACACGCTGCTGCCGGAATTGGTCGCCATAACCAGGCAGCTACTGGAAGGAAGCGGGCACTGATCGGATATGGCCATACCCGTATAGGTGGTTCCCATCGGGTCAAGAGTGACAATCAGGTCAATCTCGGTGTCGATATCAAGTTCAAAAATGACATCTTCACCGCCGTCATAGGAGCCCAGACAGGTGGTGCTGTAATAATCATCGTGACCGCAGGTGGAATCAATCGTCGTATACGGCAGATCACCCGGCAGTTTCAAGGAAATCGGATTACTGCAGAGATCACCCGGGTTAGTGCCGCCAGATTCCTCGATTGTCAGATCAAAGGTTGGAATACAATCAGGTGACGGCCAGGTGTCGACCATAATGTAATAGGAGCCCGGATCAAGATGAACGCCTTTGAGTTCGAGCACTCCGCTATAGGCCGTCTTGTAAGCCAGGCATGGATCGCCGGGAGGACAGGTTTCGGAAACCAGGACACCGACATAGGTAGTTGTATACGGATCGACAGTTATATCGACGTCGATCGGTGAATCAACATCAAGCCAGTAAATGATGTCCTCGCCGCCGTCATAGTAACCCAGACAGGTGGCATCGTAGTTGTTACCGCGACCGCAGGTGGTGTTGTTGTTGGCATACGGCATATCACCCGGAAGCTTGATTTCAATCGGGTTATTGCAGTCATTGCCGGCAGCGGCCGGGCAGGGATTATCGGTACAGTTGAGGGTTTCATCCCAGGTACCGCCAAGGAGGGTACAATCCTCTTCGGTCACATCGGCACATTGCACCGGATTGTCATAGCAGCAACGGCCAACCGGCGGTTGCCAGGTATCGATCGTGAAATCGAAATCAGCGAGACAGGTCGGATCCGGCCAGGTGTCGATAATTATGTAGTATGTCCCGGCCGCAAGAGTCACGGCCTCGGAATAGTACTCGGCGCCGGCCGTACTCCGGAAATAATAAACACAGGTTCCGTTGGGCGGAACACATTCGGTCCTGATTTCCACATAGGTCCAGGTGTCGCCCTTGGGATCCATCGTCATCTGGATCGTAACTTCTTCAGTCACTTTCAGTTCGTAAACAATGTCTTCACCGCCGCCATAACCATAAGTATAGCACATATCGGCGGCGGCATAATCATCACCGCGGCCGCAGGTATACTGGTTGGCATCGGTATAAGGCATATCGGCCGGCAAGGTAACCTTTATCGGGTTGTTGCAGTTGTCGCCGGGGCCGGCGGGTTGGCATGGATTGTCGGTGCAATTGAGATCGACATCCCATGACAGCATATTACCCAGGGCCTCGCAGTCCGCTTGGGTCAAATCACCGCATGACGGCGCCAGCGGGTCACCATAACAGCAACGACCGGTCGGCGGGGGATCGTCATTCAGAGAAATGGCATCGATCGCAAAATGAGCACCATCATAGCCGTAATAACGGAAACCGATGGCGACATTGGACTCGCCGACATAAGCCGACAGGTCAACGGTCGAAAGATACCAGGTCCAGTTGGTGAAAAGACCATAGCTGTCCTCATCCCAGAGTTTGGTCGGGAAGGTGGTGCCACCATCGGTGGAGATCCAGACTTCCAGGTCGTAGTTATCATAGGGATCGACAGCCCAGTAATAACTGCCGTACCAGGCGAATTCCAGCTTCAGATCCGAAGTTGCGCCACTGAGATCTATAGCCGGGCTGATCAGCCACTCGTCTTGAGTCCCGGTATAGTTTTCATCATAGTAACAGGAGGCGTTGTAAGTGCCTTCATAAGAAGTACTGGCATCGATTTCCCAGGTGAAAGCGTTGTTGACAATAGCCGACCAGCTGGTCGGAGGAACCACACCGCCTTCAAATCCTTCTGAAATATATCCTGTTTTGACACCGGTTGTCGGCTGACTGGAACCGGCAGAGGTGCCAACTTTGGAAATCAGACGATCCTGTTCAAGTTCTTCATCAGTCGGTTCCTGAACGGGAGGTTCAGATTCCTCTACCAACGGAACATAGCTGTCCACATGCCCCTCAGCCTCATCGGGATGAGTTGCCGGACCTTCCTGATTCGGATTCAATGCAACTTTGCTGGGTAATACAATTGGTTTCTCATTCCCGGTTGCTGACAAACTGAAAGCCATAAATACTGTCAGAGCCAGGACGAGCGTTAGCATAGATTTCATTCTGAGCATTAACTCACCTCTCTTTTAACGATTAGCTACTCTTGCTCACATCCAGAATTGATGACAGTTCATTGGGTGGGAAACTGTCTGATTGCTTGTAAATTTCCGCTAAAACCACCTCCTCCTAATGGATAAAAAAGATTTAAAGCCAATTCACTTAAATAAATCTAAGAAAATAAATTTGGCAGATTCTCGCATAATTATAGAGGCAAGAATTTGTTTTAAAAGGTTTCCAAAAAGAGTTTCTAAAAAGACATGTATCTTTTTATACTTCTATAATTTACCAGTTTTATACTTGATGTCAAGCTATTTTCTATAAAATTGTTTTTTTTAACAAAATATATAAATCATTGTGCAATAATATGCACTGAATTGGCCCGTATGTCCATTGTCACCGGCCTTCATATAAGCAAGATTACTCCAAATGAGAACTTGAATATTCAACATCCATGTCTTATAATAAAACAATATTAATTGCATTGTAAGGAGACAATCATGGAAGAATTGACGCTTCATAAAAGCCTGCAACTGGCCGCAAAAACCGAGCAACTGGGCGCCGAGTTCTATGAAAAAATGGCCCGTAAGTTTTCCTCCCAGAAAGACATCGCCGAGATTTTCTCCAATCTCTCGAAGGATGAGAAAATTCACGAGGCCCAATTCAGAGCTATCCTGGATAAAACACCGATCGATGACAATGAGAGTAATTACGAGGTCGGGCTCTTTGTCAAAGCTATCGCCATATCGGAGTTTTTCCGAATCGAGCAGTTTAAGAGGGCCGGCGATATAAAGACCGCCGATGAGGCTCTCGGGGCGGCTCTGGCATTCGAAAAGTCAACCCTGCTATATTATCAGGAACTTATGGAGACTCTTGGTGATAGCGATCAGCTCAGGGCTATAATCAAAGCCGAAAAAGGCCACATTATGAGCCTGACAAGATTAATCGTAACCGATGCCCAATTCCGGGGAATACGCGACAACTGGTAAACCGCACAAGAACCGACCTTTTTACTATTCGATCACCTTTTTGGTTTTCCTTTTGCGGGACGGTTTCTTATTCCTGAGGGCCGCTTCGTAAGCTTTGAATGACCAGGCCGCCAGGGCTTGGTCATCTTCAATAATTTCCTCGGGGACTTCATAATAACTCATTGAATACGAATTTTCACCGTACGGGCTGAAGGGAGCCATTCCGGCCGTTTCATAATCACGTCGGTTAACTTCATCGACCTTGAAATATAGAACATTATCACTGACCAGGGCAAAAAAGACACCTTCCAGATATAATCCCAAACCACCGAACATTCTCCGCGATGTTATCCGTCCCGTAACCTCCAGCCTCTCCAGAATATATTCCCGATATTCCTCGCTGACCCCCATAGTATCATCGCTTATCAGGTTGTCTGGGTGTTCTTTATTTCAAAGGCCTGACGCTGATTATATTCAAAGGACAACTGCTTGTAATTGATAATATCGATAATTGTCCCGATCCCGCACAGTCCTGCCGTCAGGAGAAAGATCAATCCCATCCCGATCTGATCGACATAAAACCTCTGTATCCCGGCAAAACCGAGAAAACCGATCAGGGTAAGCAGTAAAACCGTCTGAGGGTCTCGGCGGCGCATGCGATAAATCATGGCGAATTGACGAGCCTTTTCTTCGCTCATTTCCTTCAGCAAACCCTGGATATATAACAATTCTTCACCCTGAATTTCGGGCAGTAGCTGATAAACGTCAGGCATCGCTTCCTCCTTCATATCCGGCAGAAAGCCATAGTTTTCTGCGCAGAAGATAAATTATTCGATATATGATTACTCCTACCGTGATTATCCCCAGCGGATGAGTCTTCAAAGATAACAGCAACTCGCCATGATATAAAAAGGCAATCGATCGCCCTAATCCGCACCCCGGACACCAGGCCCAACCAAGATTCTTAAAAAGACAAAATGAGCTGTGACCTTCGGCTACCGGATCGATAAACGCCGCCGCCGCCAGAAGCGCCAGCCAGCAGAATATTTCCAGATTATTTAATCCTTTAATGTTTTTCCACACAATCCGATTCTCCGGCCAAAACGACCCGATCTAATTCCTTTAATCTAATATACTTGCATATTGGGCCATATATTCATTTCTATCCTTAAGACGAGCTTAAGAATAGTAAAGTTTCAGCCCCCCTGTCCGCCCTTTTTCAGCCTGTCATAATCCTTTAAAATTCGCGAGTGATCGAACGCCAGATTAAATCTTGAATAATCCCCGGTTTTCATTACTTCCGCCGCATCGGTCTCGGCTTTGAGTCGCCCGCCGATCGGTGTCGCCCGGTAGACAATGGAAACCGTGTGTCCGCGGGGGTCCCGCCCCGGTTCCGAATAAACTCCAACCAAACCCTCCAGCCGAATATCCAGACCCGTCTCCTCCCGTGCCTCCCGGATGGCCGCCTCCTCGACCGTCTCCCCTATTTCGACCCCGCCTCCCGGCAAAGCCCAGAACCCCTTAAATGGTTCACATCCTCTTTTAATCAAGATGATTTCGCTGTCGGGATGGGCGATAATTATATCTGCCGCCAATCGAGGACATTTATTCCAGCCATTTTTCATTTTTCGCCTCCCTTCCAAATATCCTGCCCATACCGGGACCAAGCATGATCATCGCTCCTGGTTTTAATGAATCCTAATATAAAAATCGCGGGCCTCATTTGAGCCTCAAGATCGGGATCATCCGCCACGATTTCTTGTCGTTGCTGAAAGGGATTTCTCCATTCATGGACCCGTACATTTTCATTATCTCGAAATACGGGACCGCATCCACCAGCGCCAGAAATTCATTGCAGGTGAAACAACGCTGGGGTGCCCGATCGAATATTTCTCCCCGCTCCAGACCATCTGAATACTTCAGTCTTACCGAGGTTTGGGTTATCTGAGTGATCGGATCAAAGGGATCGGATTCATCGCCCCACTGAATTTCCACCTCTTTATAACCTCGTTTCATTTTCCACCGTGGAACCGAGGCCCGATCCCGGCCGAGAAAATCACGGGGGTGACCGATCTCAATGACATAAAGCCCCTTATCGGACAAACAATGGGAAACGCACTTGAAATTATCATAAACTGCTTTGTTATCCGGCAGGTAACTGATCGAATCCATGGCCAGTAGAACCAGATCATATGATTCCGACAGCTTAAAATCCGTCATGTCGCCCGGGATGTACTTGAAGGAAACCTCGGCTTCTTTGGCCTTCGCCAGACCATAGGCAACCATATCCTCTGAAATATCCAGGGCGGTGACATTTTTTTCCCGACGAGCCATTTCGATACTATGATAAGCCGGCCCGGCGCATAATTCCAGCATACTGCTTAGTGGCCGCTCGCTGAATTTCCTGCAGATTGTCTCGAGGAAATCACATTCGGCGGGGATATCCCTGAAATCAAAGGCAATATCGTAATATTCGGGTTTACCATAGAATTTATTATGATTTCTCATAGTTATCTGTCTGCCATTCGGCAGGTCTATTTCAACAAACCGGATATACTACTTTGGCTACCATATAATAATTTAGAAAATCCACATAAATATCATAAAAATTTTTGTCCCGATCAAAAAATGTGATTTGCCAATATTGACATAGTTGTTAAGATATGCTATAAAATATGACTGAATTATAATCAGAATCAGAAGATAATCCATTGAATAACCAACACTTTTTAAAGGAGTAACAGAAATGATGAAAAAATTAACCATGCCCGTTTTGGCCGTACTGCTGGTTTTCATTATCGCGGCCCTGGCCTCCTCCGAGGAGAAACCCTGGTTCGATATGGCCAACTGTGACTTTTGCAAGCACCTTCTCGATGACCCTGCCCTTCTGGATCATACAGTCTGGGAGCATCACAATATCAGCAATGGCTTAATAAGTGTGACCACCGTTGATAAGGAATACCTCCCCTCCCTCAGAAAGGCTTCCCATATGATGGATGTCGAGGGTGAAAAATTCGCCAAAGGCGAACCCGTGAAAATGTGCGGTATGTGCCAGGCGATGGGGATGTTGATGCAAAAGGGTGTCAAATACGAAGTTGTCGAAACTCAGCGGGGCAGTGTTATGCTGATGACATCGGCAGATCCCGAGGTCGTCAAGCTTATTCAGGACTGGGGCAAGCGAAACATCGATGAATTAAAAAAGTGGGAAGAAACAGAAAATACTGAAGAATAAAGATTATTGATTTCGTTCTTCCCTTATTCTTGCGGATTTTAGCAAAGCGATAAAAGGCCGCCGGGCAACATCCCCCGCGGCCTTCTGGATTTATCTGAGGATTATTTATCTTTCATCGACAGGGCCACCCGCCGACGTTCCAGATCGACATCGAGAACTGTCACCTTCACCCGTTGCTGGACCTTAACCACCTCGGCCGGATCTTTTACAAAGCGGTCGGCCAGTTCGCTGATATGAACCAGACCGTCCTGATGTACCCCGATATCGACAAAAGCCCCGAACCGAGTGACATTGGTGACAATCCCGGGGAGTCTCATCCCGATTTTCAAATCTTCAAGGGAATTCACATCGGGATCGAAGCTGAAAGTTTCGAAGGCCTTTCGGGGATCGCGTCCGGGCTTATCCAGTTCATCCATAATATCCGTCAGAGTCGGAATCCCGATTTTATCCGTCACATAATTCTCCAGGACGATTTTTTTCCGAAGGCTGTCGTCGGCTATCAAATCTCCGATAGTACAGCCCAAGTCTTTGGCCATGCGGCTGACCATGGTATAGCTTTCCGGGTGGACAGCCGAACGATCCAGCGGATTTTCGGCATCGGCAATACGCAGAAACCCGGCCGCCTGCTCGAAGGCTTTCGGTCCCAGGCGGGGGACTTTCATAAAAGCCTGCCGTGATTGGAAAGGTCCGTTTTCGTGACGATATGCCACAATATTTTGCGCCAGTTGCGATCCCAATCCGGAAACATAGGTAAGAAGCTGTTTGCTGGCCGTATTCACTTCAACGCCGACCGCATTGACACAGCTTATCACCGTATCGTCCAGACCATCCTTCAATAATCCCTGATCGACATCATGCTGATACTGCCCGACCCCGATCGACTTGGGATCGATCTTGACCAGCTCGGCCAGCGGATCCAGCAGTCTTCGACCGATAGAAATCGCCCCCCGCACCGTAATATCGTGATCCGGAAATTCCTCCCGGGCTGTATCCGAGGCCGAATAAACCGAGGCTCCCGCTTCATTGACCATCTCGATTAAAACATGCCCCGGCAGGTCCAGACCGCGCACAAAACTTTCGGTTTCGCGCCCGGCGGTTCCGTTACCGATGGCGATGACCTTGATATCGTACCTCTCCACCAGGGCGCGGATTTCCGACGCGGCATTATTTCTTTCGGCCTCACTGGCGTGCGGAAAAATGGCGGTGTAATAATCCAGCCGCCCCTGATTATCAAGACAGACCACCTTACAGCCGGTCCGAAAACCGGGATCTATGGCCAGGATACTCTTGCGGCCCAACGGAGGCGACATCAATAACTCCCGCAGGTTGTCGGCGAAAACCTTAATAGCCTCGGCATCGGCCCGTTTTTTCGATTCCACCCTCATTTCAGTTTCCATCGAGGGCGCCAGAAGCCGTTTATAACCATCCTGCAGGGCCATTATGACCTGGTCCGAGGCGGCGTTGGAAGCGCTTATAAACATTCTTTCCAGAAGGGCGATCGCCTTATCCTCGGGCGGGTAGATACTCATACTCAGAAAGCCTTCGTTTTCTCCACGCCGGATGGCCAGAATCCGGTGCGATGGAGCTTCGGTCAGTTTTTCCTCCCAGTCGAAATAATCGGAAAACTTGGCTCCCTCGTTTTCTTTGCCGACAATCACTTTCGATTGAATGAATCCCTCGCGGACAAACAAATCGCGCATTTTTGAGCGTGCATCGCCATCCTCGCTGATCCAGGCCGCGATAATATCCCGCGCCCCGGCCAGGGCCTCATCAATAGTATTGATTTCTTTTTCAGCATTGATAAAGGCTTCGGCCTCTTTTCCCGGATCGATATTTTCCTGGGCAAAAAGAATCTCGGCCAGGGGTTCCAGTCCGCGCTCGACAGCGATTGTGGCCCGGGTTCGGCGTTTGGGACGAAACGGCAGATAAATATCCTCGAGGACCGCCATTGTCCCGGCCGCATTGATTTTTTCCCTCAACTCATCGGTGAGAAGCTCCCGTTCCTCGAGCGATTTTAATATTGCCTCGCGGCGTTTATCCAGTTCCCTAAGTTGCGCTATTCGATCCCGGATAGTGGTGATGGCCACCTCATCCAGGCTCCCGGTGGCTTCTTTGCGGTAACGGGCAATAAACGGCACGGTCGCCTGATCATCGAGTAACGCCACCGTGGCCTCGACTCGGCCGGAAGGAATTTTCAACTCCCCGGAAATCTTCGAAATATGAGCAGAAATCATAATTATCCTCTAACTCCTGACCAGTTTGCGGTACCGGTTGCGGCGATCATCAAATAACTTGTCGCCTATTTCCTTGAGGCGCCATTGTTCGTAATCCTCGTAATTTCCCTCGAACCAGCGCACCTTTCCCTCTCCCTCAAAAACCAGCAGGTGGGTACAGATACGATTCAGGAAAAACCGGTCATGACTGATGACCAGGACACTGCCGTGAAAATTATTAATAGCCTCTTCGAGCATCCGCAGGGTGTTGACATCGAGATCATTGGTGGGTTCATCGAGCAGAAGTACATTTCCGCCGATTTTCAATATCTTGGCCAGATGAGCTCGGTTACGTTCCCCGCCGGATAATTCATTGACCGATTTCTGTTGCACCGGGCCTTTGAAACCGAACCGCGAAAGGTACTGTCTAACCGGAATGGCGCGCTTCCCGAACATTATTTCCTCGGCTCCTTCGCCGATTTCCTCGACCAGGGTATGTTCCCCTTTGAGCGATTCCCGTCCCTGATCCACATACGCCAACGTTACGGTCGAACCGATTTTAAGTTCCCCCTCATCCGGTTTTTCCCTGCCGACAATCATCCGGAAAAGGGTTGTCTTACCGGTCCCATTGGGTCCCACCAGTCCCACCACCGCCGAACGTGGGACCAGAAAACCAAGATTCTCAAACAGCAAATTATCGCCAAACTGCTTTTTGACGCCCTTGAATTCGATCACCTGGTTCCCCAGTTCCGGGCCGGAGACAATCTGGATGATATTGCTGTCGGCTTTTTCCTCGTCTCCTCCGCGGGCCACCAGTTGCTCATACTCGATCAGTCTGGTTCGGGCGAGTTCATGGCGATCCTTGTTGCTCATCTTAATCCAGGCCAGTTCTCTTTCCAGCGCCCGGGCCTGAGGTGAATCCTTTCTTTCGGTGGCCGCCAGACGCGACAGTTTTTGTTCCAGCCACGATGAATAATTACCCTCGTACGGTATCCCCTGACCGCCCTGCAATTCCAGAATCCAGCGGGTGACATTGTCGAGAAAATACCGATCGTGCGTCACCACGATAACCGTCCCGGGATACTCGCGCAACTGGTTTTCCAGCCAGTCCACCGTTTCCGGATCAAGATGGTTGGTCGGCTCATCCAGAAGCAGTAAATCCGGTTGCTCCAGAAGCGCCCGGCACAGGGCCACGCGCCGTTTTTCGCCTCCGCTCAGGCTTTCGATAATGCGATCATCGGCCGGAAGACAGAGCGCATCGGCCGCCACTTCAAGTTTTTGATCCAGATTCCAGGCATCGCAGGCATCGAGTTTGTCCTGCAGAATCCCCATCCGATCCATGAGTTTGTTCATCTGGTCATCTTCAAGAGGTTCCGCCATCTTTTCTGTCAATTCCTCATATTCTTTCATCAGGGTCATCGGCCCGGAAAAGGCCTGTTCGAGTGCCTGTCGAACGGTCAAATGGTCATCAAGCTCCGGTTCCTGCTTGACGATTCCAACTTTATAGCCCCGGCTCAGTTCCGCCCGGCCCTGGAATTCTTCATCACGACCACCCATAATGTGAAGGACCGTTGATTTGCCGGATCCGTTCTCACCCACAATCCCGATTTTCGCTCCGGGGAAAAAACAGAGATTAATATCTTTGAGAACCTGTTTCTGACCGTAGAATTTATTAAGACCGAGCATTGTGAATATATATTGTTCCGCCATGCTCTTTTCCTTTCCCTGATTTAATCATAATTACAACTAAAAGTAAATGAAGTCCAGCCGCTTTTCAATAGAATATTTCAGGTTTTAATAATTCCGGGCCGCCCCCATAATTATGCCAAGCCGGTCGGAGACTTGGCCATACGAACCTGTTAATTCTTGACAGAATGGTTTGTTGGCTTATATTGAGGTAAGAAAGAACTAACCAGGGTCTCGCTTAATGCCTGATGTCACGCCTTTTAATTTGCCGGATTTATCCAGCTATCCCGCGACGGGGATAGTATGACTTAGCTATTATCACATCAATATTACAATCCGGCCAAAAAAATCGGCCCAAAAAACAACTACTTCCATAATATAAAGGAACTGAGAATGCCACAAAAAGAGAGAGTCGCACCTGTCAGTAGCCGCATGATACCACTTCTGTTTCTAGCGGTTATGATGGTTCTGTTCGGCACCAATTCGATCCGGGCCGGACAGGTTTCTGTCGATTACTATTTTGATCGGCCGCAGATCGAGGAAGTTCGAATCGGCTCGGAATTGTACGACCGGGTTGTGATGACTGATGCCCCCAACTGCGGTAAAGCCGGTCAGCCGGCTCTTCCCGGCCGAAACGCCCGAATCCTGATTCCCTATGGCTCCGAAATTGAAAGCATCGAGGTTATTGGGGAATCGAGAATAGTTTTGGGCGACGATTATTATATCGAACCGATCGCGCGGCAATACCGGTTATCCATGCCGCCGACGGAAATTCAGGAACCGGTTCTGGATCAAAACATCTATATGTCCGATAAGCCCTACCCGACCGATCGTTATCAGTCGGCCGGATTGCAGTCTTTCCGGGGTTATAGTTTTCTGGTTCTCAAACTGCAGCCGGTGGAATACCTGCCGACAACCGGTGAGCTGGCTTATTATCCTCGTCTGACGGTGATCGTCAATACCGCTGATAATTACAAATCGGCCCCCTTGTATCGCGGGCTCGAGATTGACCAAACGGAGGTTTTATCCAAAATCGATAATAATGAAACGGTATACAGCTATTCCTCCGCACCCGTAAAAGGCACCAAAAGTTACGATATGCTGATAATCACTACCCCGGCGCTGGCCTCCTCCTTCCAGCCGCTCAAGGATTATCATGATACGACCGGAATTATCACCGAAATTCATACCACCACGGAAATCGGAAGTACCACTCCCGCCGATGTCCGCGATTATATCCGCGAGCGCTATCTGAACGATGGGATTCAATATGTCCTGATCGGCGGCGATGACGATTTAATTCCGGCGCGGAATCTTTATGTGGCCAGTGATGATGGTTACTGGCCGGAAATAGAAACCGCCATGCCCTCCGATGTTTTCTTTGGTTGCCTTGATGGTACCTATAATTATGATGGCGACAGCAACTGGGGTGAACCAACCGACGGTGAAGGCGGCGGTGATGTTGACTTGGTGGCCGAAGTTTATATCGGACGGGCAGCGGTGGGCAATGCCACCGAGGCCGAGCGCTTCGTCAACAAAACGATTGGTTATCTAAATTGCGGCGGCCAGTATCTCCAGAATGTTATTCTGGTCGGTGAATATCTTGGTTTCGGCGGAGTTGCCGATTACGCCGCCTCTTATCTCGAGGAATTGATCGATGGCTCCGACAGCCACGGTTACACCACCACCGGATTCCCGTCGAATGTTTATAATATCGATGAACTTTTCGACAGGGACTGGTCGGGCAATGATTGGCCTCGGTCTGAACTCGTTTCCAGAATAAATAACGGTCTTCATATTGTCAATCACCTCGGTCACGGTAGTCCCGATTATGCCATGAAGATGTATAACAGCCATGTCCTGAGTGAGTTGACCAATACCGATATAAATTTCGTATATTCGCAGACATGTCTGGCCGGCTACTTTGACAGCTCCTCCATGGATTGCTGGGCCGAGCATGTTACCATTAAAACCGATAACGGGGCTTTCGCGGCGATTATGAATGCCCGTTACGGTTGGGGTGAATTGAACAGCACCGATGGCGCTTCACAACGATTCAACCGCGAATTCTGGGATGCCATATTTAGCCCGGCCGAAGGCAAACCCGAACTCGGTCGCGCCAATCACGATTCCAAGGAAGATAATCTTTATCGGATCGACGACGACTGCATGCGCTGGTGTTATTACGAACTCAACCTGTTCGGCGATCCGACTATCTCTATCGGCGGTGTGGCCGCCCTTTCCTTCGGTTTCCCCAACGGTGTTCCCGATATCATCCCGCCCAATGATGCCACCGATATTGAAGTTGTCATAACCGGGGTGGGAGATGGTGTCCTGGTTCCGGGAAGCGCTCAGGTTCACTACAAAATTAACGATGGTACGCTTCAAACCGATGATATGACAATGCTGACCTCGATGCGTTACCGGGCCACGCTTCCGGTTGTCTCATGCGGCGATAAACTGGAATACTACTTCAGTGCCGAGGAAGAAGCCAATGGACGGATGTATTACCCCAACCCCAGTTCCCCGTATCAGCCGGTGATCGCCACGGGACTGTCCGTTGCTTTCGCCGATGATTTCGAGACTGACCAGGGTTGGACAATATCCGGGGGATCATGGGGACGCGGAACCCCGACCGGGGGTGGCGGTTCCCACGGTAACACCGATCCCTCCAGTGCCCACGGAGGTTCATCGGTATTCGGTTACAATCTCAGCGGCGATTATGAGAATAACATGTCCGAACGCCATATCACCAGCCCGGCTATCGATTGCGGCGGTATTACCGGAACCCGTTTGACTTTCTGGCGCTGGCTGGGCGTCGAATCCTCGCTCTATGATCATGCCTATGTCAGGATCAGCACCAATGGGACAAACTGGACAAATATCTGGGAAAACAGCGGTGAGATAACCGATGGCGCCTGGACTGAAATGACCTATGATATTTCTGAATACGCCGATAACCAGTCAACCGTATATATCCGTTTCACCATGGGCATAACCGATGGTGGATGGGTATACTGCGGCTGGAACATCGATGATCTCGAGGTCTCGGCTTATGAATGCAACCTTAATGCCCCGATAATTACTACCGAAACCCTCCCCGACTGGACAGCCGGGCATGCATATTCCCGCCAGCTGACCGCATCGGGCGGCTCCGGAACCTTGCTCTGGTCGGATATCAATCTCGACCTGATCGGCACCGGATTGACGCTCTCGTCAAGCGGATTGCTCTCGGGGACTCCGCTCGATGCCGGGACCGTTTCATTTACCGCCCGGGTAACTGATGAGGCTATGCAGTCTGATGAAAAACCGTTTAGCTTCACCATTAATCAATCATTGGCCATAACCACTTCCGAGCTTCCTGACTGGACCGCCGGATCGGCTTATTCCCAGCAGCTTGCCGCCACCGGCGGCACCGGCACCAAAGCCTGGATTGATCTTGATGACGATCTGGATGGGACCGGTTTGTCATTGAGTGAAATCGGCCTTGTTTCCGGAACACCACTAACCTCCGAGACGGTATCATTTACCGCCCGTGTCAGCGACGGTTGCGGTGATTATGAGGATAAGCTCTTTGAGTTTATTCTTAATCCAACTGTGGAAATAATAACTGCTGACCTTTCCGATGGTACGGTTGGCGAAGAATATTCTCAACAGCTAGAAGCCGCCGGCGGAACCGGTACTCTGACCTGGGGCGATCGTAATGATGATCTCGAAGGAACCGGTTTAACCCTTTCGACCACCGGTTTGCTTTCGGGGATACCTATGGCCGAAGGTTTGATTACTTTCACCGCCCGGGCCGCCGATTTTACGGGAAGTTACGATGAAAAAATAATGGAATTGTCTATCGGTCCGAATTATCTCTGCGGCGATGCCGATGGTAATGAGACGATTAATATTCTTGATGTCACCTTTATGATTACCTATCTTTACAAATCCGGTTTCGCTCCCGATCCCCTGATTTCGGCTGATACCAATGGTGACGGCGCTATTAACATTCTGGATGTCACTTATTTAATATCATACATTTACATAGAGGGCCCCGTACCGATCTGCCAATAGTATATTCTGTTTAAAGAATAAAAGGGATAGAATGACTCTATCCCTTTTTTATTAAGATTTTTCATTTCTTCCGGATTATTGATTCCTCTGCAAAATCGGGTCCGCTAATTGCGAAATTCTGCCGAAGATTTCTTCAACATTATTTGCAATAACTCGACCGGGACAATATCTTTAATGCCGTAAATGGCATAAAACCGGTCGGGGATATCTTCCGAAACCATTTTTGCATCAACAGGCCGGGTAAGGCGAACAGGTATTGAAACATCTCTGGAAAATGGCGGTCGATGGAGACGCCCGGGCTGAAAAAGAATTATTCGAAATTCTTCGTGAAAGATTTCGAGTTATCGCCGGTTTAATATTACGGAAAGAGGATGCCGAGGATATTGCCCATGAGACCTGCCTGTCGGTTCATGAAAACTATAAATCTCTCGGTTATCCCTATGAATACAATGCCTGGGCCCAGAAAATATTGAAGAATAAAATGGCAACCTTTCTTAAGCGAAAACAAATGATAAATAAGTTAATCGCGCCCGAGATTGATGGCGATGTATACATCGGGGATTCGAATATTGCCCCAAATCCCGATATTCTCCGAATTTTATTGAAATGCCTTGGCAAGGTTATGAAACTCAATCGGAGGTATGCCCGAGCCTTAAATCTGGTTCAGCAGGGATATAACACTGAAGAAATCTGCGATCGGATGCAGATTACGAGGGACAATTTGTACGTTATCCTGTGGCGGGCCAGGAATCTTCTCAATGATTGTATTTTTGAGGGTAAAAATGAAAAACGCCGATAATTGCACAGATCCCGAAACCGGTCGCCTGCTCCATGCCTACGAACTGGGATTGCTGTCCGAAGAGGAGCGCGACCGCTTTGAAACGCACCTGATCGGATGCCGGTTTTGCCATGATCAATTAGTCAGATTCGCTCCCCGCGGAGTATTGCTTAAAGCCAATGATAAGGTGGCAGAAACCACCCGGAGAATTCTGCAGGAGGATCACCTGCCGGCCGGACGCCGCCTGTGGAAACATCTCTGGCCGGATCGTCCCATTATTCTCAGGCCGCTGATTTCTCTGATCATCATTTTGCTTCTGCTCTGGCCGGCATATCGGGGTCTTTTTCAAAATCCGGCCGAGGATGCCCGCCCGGTTAAAGAAATTACCCTGATTCAAACCAGATCGAACCAGGTTATCTCATTCAGACTCAAGGCTGATCAAAATGCTATCCTGGCCTTCCGTTACCCCGAAGGCGAACCCGGACAGACCCATTCTATCCGCCTGACCAAAGAAGATAGCACCGTGATCTTTAATTCGGATACCTTCGATTCTTTTGATAATTTCGAGACCGGCCGTCTTCTGCTCCCGGGCGGGATCATTACACCGGGAGAATATATTCTGAGTGTTCGGAAATCCGGGCGGCCGCAGAATTCTCCGGTACGATACTATTTCCGGATCGAGCCCGCCGGGGATTGAATACGCATATGTCTAATTGGGATTGCCGACCAGAGTAAAACCGGCCCAGGCAAAGGGGTGAGTATGGCCGTAATTCTTCCTGGTTTCATTCATCAACTCCAGAGAGGTTTTTCTCAGAGCCTCCTGCCTCGGCAGTCCTCCCAGCCAATATCGATAGAACCGTGACATATATTCCGATGTTTCGCGGTCGGATATTTTCCAGTGACTCATGAGAATCGATTCCGCTCCGGCTTGCTGAAAGGCCCGGCGGAGACCGACGACTCCCTCGCCGTATAAAATGTCACCCAACGCCGTTTCACAGGCCGATAGCGTTACCAGCCGGGTTCCATGCAGGTTCATTCCACAAACCTCCAGAGCGGTCAGGATACCGTCCTCATCCTTCGGGTTCGTATCATTATGACTCAGAGTATGGTTTCCTCCGGCCAGGATAAGTCCTGAATTCAGCAGAGGATTCTCGATATAAATCTTCAGATTATCACGAGCTTCCTTATCCTGGCAAACAAATCCATGAGTGGCCAGATGAAGAATCTCGGGAGATTGCCCGATCGCCATCAGGGCCGATTCCCTGGCATTTATATCCAGGTATTCTTCAATATAAAGATTGCTTAGGGAATTAATATTATCCTCAACTGCTTTGATTTCCTCGCGGCTGTATCCCAGACGCGGAAAAGGACCGGTAAGACAGGAGGCGGCGCCCCGATGATGATTCGAGTGTAAATCCGTCAGTTCGGAATTTTTAGTTTCTCCCGATGGGGTATCATCTCCGAGATTCGCATCATAATCCGGATCCGCCATCAGCATGGCATAGCCCGAAAAATCAGCAGGTGAGTTGAACCTCAACAAATCACGGCCCGAGGTGACATAACTGATATGATATTTTTCTATAAGATAGTTATTCTTTCGGTCGGTTAAAATTTCAAAAGGTATAAAATGAAGAGCCCCATCGGGTGAAATAAGCAGATGATCCCGATCACCCCAAAAGGCTTCAAGCGGTTCTATTACCAAACCGTACAATTTTCCGGTCACCTCTTTAAGATTTTTTTCGGCGGTTATCCCGGCTGGGGAAAAAACCCTGGCTTCCGACTCATAAATACGATTCCGGGTAATTTCCACCAGGCTGTCGATCAGCGAAACCTCGCCAACGTCGACCATGCTTATTTCCGCCTGATCATTAATAATAAAAGCCAGGTAATGTTCGGGAGAAAAAAGCTCGTCATCCCGACCTGATCGGCTGAAATCGAAGGGACGGTACCGAATAAAATCAATCAGGACATATCCGGGCGGAATAGCCCGTATAACCCGCTCCACGTTGATATTGCGTCCATTCATCTCATCGCTATAGACCGGGCAATACCTGCTTAATTCTGTTTCCAGCGAGTCTTTGATAAGATACAAAGAATCAAGACCCGATTTTTCATCGCGGCTGTTACGCCCCCGCAGGACCCTGGCGGCGATTTCATTGCAGGTGCGGGTATGGAACTCTCCCAGGTTTCCGATATCCGAATTAATGCCGCACGCGGCTACCCTCATTTCCGATGACATGACATCCACTACCAGTCCTTTTCCCTTCAAAAGCATCTCATATGAAGCTTCCCGGGCCGATTCCAATCCCGACAGCAAGGCCAGCGATAAAAGCGGTTCGACAATCATTCGGAATTCTTTCAAATATCTCAGTTTCTGATTTTCCGAAGCATAGGTGAATATCTGGGTGATAAAATTATATCTCTTTCGGACGGCAACAAGAAAAGACTCGACCGCCTGTTCATACCTGCCGGTGGCCGCATATATGGCGGCCAGAGATATATAGGAAATGGCGATATACGGATGATCCTCAATCAAATTTCTCTTATGCAATTCCAGGACTTCGAGCCATTGCTTCTCCGCCAGATCATATCGGCCCAGTTGCCGGTTGTCATCGGCGATATGGGCCAGATAACATGAATAATCGAATCCGGTGGTATCATACACCCGACCCGCAATTGCAAGTCCTTCGCAATAAAGTGAATCGGCCCGATCATATTCCCCCATTTCGAAACAAGCCGCGGCCATGACCATAAAGGACTGAGCCATCATATCTGTCTCATACATGCCGTTAGCCGTTCCCCTTTCAATTACCCCCTTAATAATTTCCGCCGCTTTTTTGTAATCCTTGAGAATCTGGTATTGCTTGGCCATTAATTCCTGAGTGTTCAGCGTCGAATAATTATTCTCACCCCTCACCCGCTTTTGAATTTCAAGCGCCTTTTGATACATTTCAATGGCCAGTTCATGATTTGCCTGCCGGCTGTACAAATAGGCCATCAGGTTGTACAACTGCAAAAGAGCCACAGGATATTCCTGCGAATATTTATTGAGAAAGGCAATGGCCCTGTTCAGCATCTCCATACCCCGGGCATAATATCCGTACTCGGTACAGGCGTGACCGTAGGACCATAAGGTGCTGATATAGCGCATATTGTCTTCACCATACAGTGCTTTCAATATTCGTAAACTCTCTTCGCAATAATCGACTGCCTGGCCTATTTCACCCTCGCCGAACATTAAATTGCCAAGATAGGAATAAGCCAGAGCCAGATGATAATTCGGCCTCCCGGCTATCCGCCCGATCTCAATCGCGCGGCGATAACATTCCATCGCCCGCGAAATATTCGTCCTGCAATAAATATCCCCCAGGAATAGATGGGTTTCTATCAACAGGGGCGAATCGGCCTGTCCCCGGTTTTCCATAATCGCCAGGGCCCGGTTGAGATATTCAAAAGCCTCATCTGTCATATCCATGGCATTCAAATACCCTCCCATCAGGTTGAGCGGACGAATCAATTCAGGACTTTCGGTTCCATACAATCTTTCCCTGATCTCCAATGATTTTTCAAGAAATTCCAGACCGGTTTCAAACTCGTAATTTTCCCCCTGTATATCGCCCCCATGGAAAAATGAATTCGCCGCCTCGCGACTTTCTGCACCGAAGATTTTGATAAGCCGGGGATGACACAATTGCCAGATGGAATCGCTCTCATTTGGCCACCCTCTTTCAAAGGCACAAATTGACTGCTTAAACATCGCCATGACCGCGGTGGAATCTTCCATACTCGAATCGGTTCCGGCCTTATCCACGGCCGCCCGGTACACCACATCGGCCGAGTCGAGATTTCTTGCGGCCAGAAGGGAATCGGCCTGGTGAATAAGAATTTCCACTCCGGTGGTATCCGCCTCTCCGGCAAAAACCACGCCCGAAAGGTAAATCATAATTATCATAACTGAAATTATTAGTACAGAATGACTGAATCTCGATTTCATTGAGTTGTGCTCCGAAGTATGGTTGTTATTTCAATTTAATAAAAACCGTCGATTAAATCAACTCAATATTATATGCACGTTCAAAATCCGGATTATAAATGGAAAACAGGCATTTAAATATTCAAATAATTTAGGGCGCCCGGATTTATCCGACCGGGCAATCTTAATGTATTTTTCTCATCAGGCATGCCAGCCGAACTGCGCCCCGATCAGAATTAATATCTTGGATCTTGGAAAAAACAGGCTTGGTTGGAAAATAGATGTATGCACTTTATCACGCTTTTCAAGATTTTCTTGACTGGGATCACAGGAAAAAGAGGAGCTTTAAAAGGAGATATACTGATTTATGGAAAAGCTCCTGAATCCACACGAGATAGCCGATGTCCTGGGTGTCCAGCCCTCGACCATCTACCAGTGGACCCATCAGGGCTATATTCCATATATCAAGATCGGCAAATTCATCCGCTTCAAATCAACCGACATCGAAAAATGGGTGGAAAAGAAATCGAAAGGGGGAAGGATAATAAAACGGATTGAGATTAATAGTATTTTATAAATTATAAATGGAACATGTTTTAATTCATGATCCTTGGGATTTTTTATATTCCGGTATTGAGTTTATTCTTGACAATCAACTCCAGTTTATTATTTTTATATAAGTCCATATACATTTGCGGGATATGATAAGCCATCTTGCCTGACATCCCGAATCCCCATTTTAGGATAAAGAGGGTAATTCGTTTTGACTCATCTGCATGATTCCGGCGCCTGGATAGGACGGCATTGTGATTTTTTCCGGGGGATTACGTTTAAAAGCCCTTATTGAATGGCAGGATTCTTTAACAGGTTTGATTATGAAGAAATGTTTAATAGTAATCATGGTACTTATTTTGCTTTCAGGAGCATGCAGCAAATCGGAAGTACTATCTGAATGTGAAACAGTAACCGATTCATCAATAACTTTGCCGGATATTATCAAACCACGGAGTCTTCAGAGTATAAGTTATCTTAATGGACGAATTGTCACCCTGACCTTTACCAAAGAAGCCTCCCATATGACCATTTTCGATTCCGATGGAAAGCAATTTCGCTCGGTGAGTTTAAGCGGCGGAATAGTGGATTGCAGGCTGATTGCCAATGGAAATAAAGTTGTTCTAAATGGTATAATTTCTGAAGGTAATCATATAGTACAGATCTATGATATAGATAAAGACAGCATCATAGTTTCTTTTAGTACCAGATTTTATACATACTCCTCTCCAAATGGTCTATACTATTATTCCACTTATTTTTTCGGAATCGTAGACAGACCAACTATTTATGATTCAACTGGTAATGTCATCGGGAATATCGATCATTCTATATCTGTCTGGAATATGCATGCCATCGATGACAGCACCCTGATATTTGCCGAAGGCTATATTGTCAAGATAATCAGAATCCCCGAGTTCGATGTTATTGAGCAGTATGTATTTCCCGAAGTGAAAAAGGCTTTTTTTGAAATCGGGTTATCAAGCAACCCGGACGGATCGGTCTTTGCCATATATAATACCGACAGTGTTGTAGTTTTTGACAGAACAAGTCAAACCAAGAGCGTTTTTCCAAATCTTCGGCCTGGTGTCTGGGGTATTGAAAATATCATTATCACCGACAACGGTGATTATGTTCTGACGCTTATTCACTCACCGATTGGGAACAAACCATCATATAATCTATACAAGAAGTCATTAAACGGTTATATAGAATTGGCCAGGCTTGAGCCTTTTCCCGAAGGATTCCATTTATCCTCTTTCTATTATCTGCGTGGTTCCCAAGTATATTTGCCTGACATCAAATATTATCCAAAGGATGGCGGTATTTTTGAAGAATATTCAACCATTATTGTTCAATTGCCAAATAACAGCCTCAGAACCGGATATATGGTTAAATCAGATGGTATATCGTATCCCATAAGCAATAACAACCCGGATTTCCTGAATGTCATTTTTAACAAAGGTCAAGAAGTCTCTGGCGTTCTGGAGTACAAACATGCAACTTTTAAGAGTATTAATAACTATTAATAATACTATATTCATTGCACTGCCATTTTTTTTTATAATACCATTAACGACATACTCCATAGAGTATTCATCATACGATTTTATTTGGCCAATAAGTGGATTGAATTCAGAACCGGACACATTACAATCCGCGTTTGGCCCGAGATATGAAGTTGATAATGTATCCCAATATTATGAATTCCATAATGGCGTTGATATATATACAGGAGAACCTCGTTGGATTCATGC
The DNA here is from genome assembly GCA_016933955.1 of Candidatus Zixiibacteriota bacterium. Taxonomy (NCBI): domain Bacteria; kingdom Pseudomonadati; phylum Candidatus Zixiibacteriota; species Candidatus Zixiibacteriota bacterium. The sequence goes on along the minus strand of JAFGTT010000031.1, from coordinate 83,063 downwards.
TATTGAAGATGGTGTAATAGTATACATTAAGTATAATTATGGTTATAAAACTGTAGTGTTGACTCATGATAATGGAATAGATTCTCCTATACACTCATCATATTGCCATCTTACGGATGACGACATCTTCAATTATTTGCAAATCAATGATTACTTCATTAAAGGAGCCCCTTTTGTCAGATCTGGAGATGGCGATGGTCTGATGCTGCATCATCTTCATTTCGGAGTGAAATTGAATACTGTGAATTACGATCCAAGCGGTATGTTTAATCACCCCATGTTAATATTGCCTTATTTTAACTATTTGCCACCGTTGATTGATTCGGATAGCACTGGATTTAATACCAATTATGACTATTTCAGGGTAGATGCATTAATCTATAAAGCTGAGATGGATATAAATTCATTCAAGTTTTTTATATTAGATGAGGATAATGGGGGAATTTATTCAATAGAATACTGTTATAATGATTTGTTGGTATATGTTGAGGATAATGGTAATGCAGGTTGTGATTTGCAATGTGATATGTATGATTATTATCGGAATACATTACATATTGGCCCTGGATTCGTTTGGCACTGAATGGGTTTATACCGGCCAGAAGGGCTTAACTGAAACTGATCGGAGGAACCTTATCCGGAAAACCAATGTACCTCTCCCCTTTCAATTGTTTTTCTGCTTCATCGGCACTTAATTCGGGGCACTCATCGAGGGAAGTGGTTCCGTAATTGCAGGTGATCTTAAGCGGGTGACCGGTTAAAGAATCGATATAAACATTAAAATCCCGGCTAAATTCCTCATCAGCCGGATGACCGTCCCTTGATTTAAGATTTATATCGCGGAAGGTAATCCGCCAGACCGGGCGCTTTTTGGCATAGTCACCCAGGAATGGTGTTGTGGAATCATCCATAATAAGACATTGAATATCATCGGTCGATATTTTGCATTCATCCCGGCCGGCATAGAAACCAGTCATGGTTATGGCTTTATCCAATACTGAATCTCTTACCGATAACTCATTTGCACAAATATCCTGTTTGATATTCCTCAATATCATCATCAGATTCCACCGGATGACCATTGGGATTGACCATAGCGTTTTTACGAAAGACCTTGTACTGATCAACCACTTCAGTTGATATTTCGGACATGAATGTAATATCCTGTTTTGTTTTCAGGAATTCCCTGAGATGATCTATCACCGCTCCATAACGATTAGTGGTTGCTTCCCGATGATTGGCTCTGGAGTATTCGAGAAACTGCTCTACAAATTTATCGATGGTGATATCATGGCGGGCGAACCCGAATTCTTCACGGGCCGCTTTAACTTCGGCATCCCTGAGAGCCAGTTCGGCGATTCTCTTAGAGGAGCTAACCTTTTTACGGATTCTTCGCCCCTTGACCCGGATATTGAGATACCAGACTTTGCCTCTTTGGTGGATATTGCCCATATCAGATTGCCTGCAACAAGTGGTCACAATATGGTCACAGCGATTATCTGCTGCCGATATCTACAATTATAAGATTATGTCAAGTAAAATGTTAGAGGATTTAAGAAAATTATGGCGGAGAGGCAGGGATTCGAACCCTGGAGGGGCGTTAACCCCTACACACTTTCCAGGCGTGCTCCTTAGGCCAACTCGGACACCTCTCCGTCGCAAAACCGATTTTTCAAATCCGGCCAAAACCGGAAAAAACCAATTTAGTCAATATTAACGGAAAATCAAGCTGAAATTATTATCCGACAAATTGATCGGCGGCATTGAAAAATTTCCTGATCGACAGCTCGGCCGCAATTACCGCCGAAATCGAGACCGCCGATAGCAACATATACCCGACAATTAACTGCAAAATCACCGCCTCCAGCGGTGAGGCCCCGGCCAGAATCATACCGGTCATGGCCCCCGGAAGAGCCACAATCCCGACCGTTTTCATGAAATTTAGAATCGAGATCATCCCGGCCTTAACCGCCTCACGATAATACCGCCGCGAGGCCTCCTGCCAACTTTTACCCAGAGCCAGAGCCGTCTCAATCGCCAATCGATTGTTTTTCATATCCGACCCGATCCGGTTAAAAGTCACCGACGAGGCATTCATGGCATTAGAGATAATCATACCGGCCAGGGGAATAATATAGCGAGCCTCGATAGTAATAATCCTCAATGCCAGCATCAACCCCAGAGTGATTATGGATCCTGCCGATAGCGCCACCAGGGCGATTTTGAAACCTCCCCGGAAATGTTCCGCTCGCTGGCCCGAGGTATAGGCGCCGACCACCATCATGACTGCTACCGAAAGAATTATCAACCAGATCGATTCCGTTTTGAAAATAAAATCCAGAGCGTACCCGACCGCAATCAACTGCACGAATGCCCGGACTGACCCGAGCATGATTTCTTTTTCGACCGGGATGGTTTTTATTCTGGTCAGAATAAAAGCCACCGCCACCAGTACTGCCGCCATCAATATCTGCAGATATCCGGTTTCGATCATGACAACTCCCGGTCGATATACTTCTGGCCCATCTCCGTCCGCGGCCGGGTTAAAATCTCGCTTGTCGGTCCGGTTTCAATCAACCGCCCTCCCACCAGTAATAGAGTCTCTCCCCCCAGCCGCAAGGCCTGCTCCGGGCTGTGCGTCACCGTAATCGTGGTCAGACTCAATTCGCGCGACAGCCTGAGAATAAGTTCCTCGATCTTTTTCGATGAAGTCGGGTCGAGAGCCGAGGTTGGTTCATCCAGCAGAATCACCTCCGGTTCCAGCATCAGTGAACGGGCCAGCGCCACCCGCTGTTTTTCTCCAACCGAAAGATCGCCCGCATCCTTTTCGGCCACCTCCGGTTTCAGACTTACCCGGTTCAGATGATCCAAGAAATCAAAATCACCGCGGTCGGGACGGCAATATTTGAGATTTTCAAGGATTGTCCCGGGAAACAGATAGGGAGTTTGGAACAGCATGGCCACCTTGCGCCTCAACTCAACCGGTGGATATGATTGGATCGGTTTTTCTTTGAATCGAATTTCGCCCGAGGTGGATTCATCGAGACGATTTAGAAGACGCAATAAGGATGATTTCCCTGCTCCCGAGGGACCGACAATATTATAAATTCCGCCCCGGTTGAATCGGCAGGTAACCGCATCGACCGTTTTTAGTTTCCGTCCATTATGAACTATCTCGCGCGACACCTCGCGCATCTCCAGAATTACCGCCTCACTGCATCCGGACATATTGGCTATGGCTCTTCCGAAAAATAAAGATGTCGATTGAGCAGGTTGACGAATTCCGACCAGCCGGTGCCCCCGGTTTTTTCGCGGATACGGTCAATTGCCCCCATCTTGGAATCGATTTCGTCGGCGTAATACAAAACAAAGGCTTCCGGAATCTGGGGAACCACCGGCGAGGCGAATTCCACCTGGCCGTGATGGGACAAGATTAAATGGCGCAGTCTCATCAGCAGTTCGGGCGGAAAAGCCTCAATCCGCGAGGCTCGTTCGGCGATCAGGCTGTCGGCCTGGTTGATATGGCCAATCAGGCGTCCTTCATCGGTATAGTCGATAAACGAAGTTATCCGGTACTGGTAAATTTTGCCCATATCATGGAACAACCCGCCGAATATCAGCAGGTCCCGATCAAGAAATTTGTACCGGCCGGCCATATCCAGACAGATCTCAGTGACGTTGATCGAATGCTCGGCCAGCCCCCCGATAAATGAATGATGCCATAATTTCCCCGCCGAAGCCTTAAGATACGATGTGAAAAACGACTCATCCTCGAAAAAAGCCGAAATCAACTTCCGAACGAAGCTGTTTTCCACTCTCTCGATCAGGGATAATATCTTTCCCCGCAGTTCCTCAAGGGTAAATTTGGAATGCGGCAACAGATCCGCCAAATTGTATTCTTCCGGTTCCGCTTTCCGCAGTTTAATGACCTTCAACTGCGGCTTGCCTTTATATTCCGCCACCGCCCCTTTGACCTTGACCACCTCGCCCTCCTGCAGGACTTCAATGGCCGACTGATCCGGCTCCCACCAGATTCCCGCAATACGACCTGAGGCATCGCCGAATTCAAACGAAATATACGTGGTGCCATTATATTCGCGGATCTGTTTGCGGCGGACCGTTACAAAAACGGTCACCACATCATTCTGGACAAAATCACGAATCATAGATTTACCATCCCTCGGACATTTTTTAAGATATAAAGAATGAAACGGGCCGTAAAGTAATTTTTCTTTGTTCTTGATCTGTATAAGGCATATATTGCCGGGAATAATGAAGATACTGAACAGATACATCCTTCGGGAACATATTCCGCCGTTTATCTTTGCGGTGATTATTATCACCTTTCTTTTAATTCTGGAGACCATCCCCAAAATCATTGATATGGTGATTGATAAGGATATCTCCTTCCTGATAGTAATCGAGTTGATTTTTCTCAACCTGGCCTGGATTCTGGCTCTGGCGGTCCCTATGGCTGTCCTGGTCTCCACCCTCCTGACATTCGGACGGTTGACTTCGGATTCCGAGATAGTGGCCATTAAAGCCTCGGGTATCAACCTCCTGCGTATTTTAATCCCGCTTCTGGTGGCGGCCGGGGTGCTGACCTTCGGGATGATCCAGTTTTCCGATAAAATCCTGCCCGAATTGAATCATGAGGCGCGGATTCTGACCGGAGCCATACGCTCCATGCGTCCCACCCTGACTTTCAAACCGGGGGTGTTTATCACCGATATCAGCGGTTATATCATTCTTATCAATAAAATCAATCACAAAACTTCCGAAGTGGAAGGGGTCAGAATTACCGAAACCAGGAATCCGACCAAACCCCGGATTACCGTGGCCAAATCGGGATTGATGAAATTTATCGACAACGGCCGGACTGTTCAGTTTACTCTTTTTGACGGTCAGGTCCATATGCTTGATACCAAAAATCCGGCCAACTACCGGATGCTTGAATTCCAGGAGCATGTTATCAATGTCGAGGGGGTGGGATCGGAACTAAGGCGTTCGGAATCGAATCTGCGGACCGACCGGGAGATGGGTATTGCGGCCATGCAGGAAGTTGTTGATAATTCCCGCAAGGCGATTAAACCTTTTTACAATAAAATGGAAAATGTAATTGATAATAAACTCGATTTTCTTCTGGCCGACAGTCTGGTCTATCCTCCCGACTCCACCCGGACCGATTCGGCGGCCCTGGCCTTCCTGAAAGCCGATATGAGCAATCTCTATCAGAAACTCCAGCGCGATTACAAACAGATCCAGGAACAACAGCGGCTGATCAATAAGTACAAAATCGAAATCTACAAGAAATATTCGATCCCCGCGGCCTCCTTTGCCTTTATCCTGATCGGTGCCCCCCTGGCTATTCTCGCCCGACGCGGCGGGCTGGGAATCACGGCCACCATTTCCATTATCATTTTCACATTCTACTGGGGTTTTCTGATCGGTGGTGAGGATATCTCCGACCGCGGTTTAATCTCGCCGTTCGCGGCCATGTGGGCCGCCAATATCCTGACCGGGGCTCTGGGATTGTACCTTCTGATCAAGGTAATTACCGAAAAACCGCTCTTTTCATTTTTCAGGAAATAAGATGATAAAGATAATCGACCGTTACCTGCTCAAGTACTTCCTCATCTCGCTGATCCTGATGACCCTTGCGATCGGTGCTCTTATCGTAATCATCAACATGGTCGAGCAACTGCGGGATTTTATCGATCATAACGTTCCTTTGTCGGAAATATTCATTTATTATTTCTATTTTTCCGGCTGGATTCTGAAGTCCTTTCTACCGGTTTTTGTCCTTCTGGCGGCACTAACCTCAATCGGTATCCTGGCCCGGCGAAATGAAATCCTGGCCATGAAAGCCAGCGGCCTTTCGCTTTATCGGATCGCCATGCCTTTTTTAATTTTCACCTTCTTACTCAGCCTGGCTCATATCTACTACAACGAGGAGATATTCCCGGAGGGAAATAAACGCCGGATCGAAATCAAAGAATACAATATCAAGAAACGGAGTGACCGGACCAAAAAACTGATCGGCCCGATTCAGATGCAGGTCAATAAAAGCCTGTTTTTCACCATTAAATCCTACCATATCGACCGAAAAATCGGTAACGATGTTAAAATTTACCAGGCCGATAAAAGCCGGCTGGCCGAATTGATCTCCGCTAAAGAGATTCGCTTCACGGAAAAGAACTGGATGCTTTATGATGGTATGAAACGCGTCTTTACCGATTCCGGCGGTTCCTTTACTACATTCGATTCCCTCAACGCCGCCTTTATAACTTATAAGCCGGCCGATTTCGAGGTGCCGACCGGCAACCCGGAGGATCTGGGTTACCTCGAACTTCAGCAACGAATCAATCTTAAAAAACAGGGCGGCGAGCCTTTCACTCATGAACTGGTGGACCTGAAACTGAAATTGTCTTATCCCTTCTCATCCTTCATCGTCATCCTGATCTGCGTCCCCATCGCCTCCAACCCGAAACGAGGCGGAGTAGCGGTATCATTCGCCGTCGGTGCCGGTATTGCCCTGGTCTATTTCGTGGCCTTTAAAATTACCCAGTCCTTCGGTTATAATGAAAAACTCCATCCCGACCTGGCCGCCTGGCTGATAAATGGCATTTTCCTGTTGATCGGCATGGTCATCATGGCCCGCTCAAGAAAGTAATCCTGGTATGCACGATCCCGGCACCGCTCTCATCACCGGCGCCTCAAGCGGTATCGGCGCCACCTTCGCCCGCAGGTTGGCCGGGCGCGGCCATGATCTTATACTGGTCGCCCGACGCCGGGACAAACTGGAGAGTCTCGCCCGTCAACTGGAAGATCAATATCATATCACGGTGGAAATCCTGATCGCCGACTTTACTCGCCGCGAGGATATCGAAAACGTCGCCGACCATATCAAAAATTGCCGTTCCCTCCGAGTGCTTATCAATAATGCCGGTTTTGGTATCTCCGGCCATTTTCTCGAAAACGATGTCGGCAAACATCTGGATATGCTCTCGGTCCATGTAACCGCAATAGTTATATTGACGCATGCCGCCCTGCCCGGTTTGATGGCTCGCGGCGGCGGTGATATTATTAATGTTTCATCCGTCTCGGCTTTCCTGACCGGTCCCGGATGTGTTTCCTACTGCGCCACCAAGGCCTACGTCAACAGTTTCACCAAATCCCTTCATACGGAGTACAAAGATAAAAATATTCGCCTTCAGGCCCTCTGCCCCGGGTTCACTTATACCGAATTTCATGACCGCCCCGAAATAAAAAATTTCAACCGGACCGATATCCCCGGTTGGCTCTGGTTAACATCGGAAAAAGTCGTTGACCTGTCATTGAAGGCGCTGGCCAGGGGTAAAGTTATCTATATCACCGGATGGCGTTACAGAATTATCACCGAACTGCTCTGCAACCGCATCATCGGCCCGATCTTGATAAAACTTTTCAAACGGATATAAAATAAAAAACGGCCGGGTTCATCACCCGGCCGCATTATTCATTATTCTGCCTGTCCTTCTTTCGGAATTACGTCCCCATTTCCCATGAGGCCAGATACTTTTTCTGTTCCGGCGTAAGCCGGTCGATCCTGATTCCCATCGATCTCAGTTTCAGTTCTGCGATTTTGTTGTCGATCTTTTCCGGGACCACATATACTGCCTGTTTCATCGACCCCGCCCGGCCGACCAGGTATTCCACACCCAGAGCCTGGTTGGCGAATGACATATCCATCACCATCGCCGGGTGACCCTCAGCCGCGGCCAAATTTATTAACCGTCCCTCTCCAAGGATAAAAATCCTCCGGCCGTTTTTAAGTGTGTACTCCTCAACGAAATCCCGAACCAAACGCTTCTTCTTTTTGTTCTTATCCAGCGAGGTCAGGTCCAGCTCGACATTGAAATGCCCCGAGTTGCAGACAATTGCTCCGTCTTTCATTTTATTGAAATGCTCCATCCGGATAACATTGATATCCCCGGTGAGCGTCACAAAAATATCGCCTTTGCGGGCCGCCTCGGCCATCGGCATCACCATAAATCCATCCATCGCCGCCTCGATAGCCTTGGTCGAATCAACCTCGGTAACAATGACATTGGCTCCCATTCCCTTGGCTCGGGTCGCCAGTCCCCGGCCGCACCAGCCGTACCCGGCCACCACCACCGTCGAACCGGCGATCAGGGCATTGGTGGCCCGGAGAATTCCATCGATCGTGGATTGGCCGGTACCATAGCGATTATCGAAGAAATGTTTGGTCTTGGAATCGTTGACGGCAATGATCGGATACATCAGGGCACTATCCTGAGCCATCGCCTTCAACCTGATTACCCCCGTGGTCGTTTCCTCGGTCCCGCCGATAATTCCGTTCAGAAGTTCCCGGCGCGAGGAATGAAGAGTCGAGACCAGATCCGCCCCATCGTCCATGGTTACATGCGGTTTAATATCGAGAGTCTGGTTGATATGCCGGTAATAGGTCTTTTTATCCTCGCCGAACCGGGCGAATATGGAAATTCCGTGATCTTTGACCAGCGAAGCCGCCACCTCATCCTGGGTCGAGAGCGGATTCGAGGCACAAAGAGCCGCCGTGGCACCGCCGGCTTTGAGAGTAATCATCAGGTTGGCGGTCTCCGTCGTAACATGCAGGCAACAGGCCAGGTTTATTCCTTTCAGCGGTTTTTCTTTTTTGAACCGCTCACGGATCAACCTCAAAACCGGCATATTCCGCTCGGCCCATTCGATTCGTAATTTACCTTTACCCGCCAGTTTCGGATCGGATATATCGTATTTGAGTTTTGACATCATCATACATCCTTCTGCAGGTCCTTGACTTTATCCAATTTTTCCCAGGTGAATTCGGGATAATCCCAGCCGAAATGCCCGTAGGCCGAGGCCCTGGTATAGATCGGGCGAAGCAGATCAAGCGACTCGATTATGCCCCGCGGAGTCAATTCGAAATTTTTCTTTATCAATTCCACAATCCGGTCTTCATCGATTTTGTTCGACCGATCCGTGAAAACCATCATCGATACGGGTTCCGCCACTCCGATGGCGTAGGCAAGCTGGATAGTGCATTTGTCCGCCAGACCGGATCCGACCACGTTCTTGGCGATATAGCGAGCCATATATGAGGCCGAGCGATCTACCTTGGTCGGGTCTTTCCCTGAAAAAGCCCCGCCGCCGTGCGAGGCCATACCGCCGTATGTATCGACAATGATTTTCCGCCCGGTCATACCCGTATCCGATTGCGGTCCGCCGATCACGAATTTCCCGGTCGGATTGATATAGTACTTGGTATTTTTATCCAGCATATTTCCCGGAATAATGGGTTTGATCACGGTGTCGATAATTTCATCCCGGGCCGTTTTGGTTATTTGCATATGTGTACTGTCAAGAATGTGCTCGCTATGCTGCGTGGAAATTACCAGCGCATCCACTCTGGCCGGTTTGCCGTCGCGGTATTCGACGGTTACCTGCGATTTGCCGTCCGGGCCGAGATACGGCAGGATATTCCGTTTCCTCACCTCGGCCAGCCGCTTGGTCAGTTTGTGAGCCAGCATAATCGGCATCGGCATCAATTCCTCCGTCTCGCGGCAGGCATACCCGGACATTAATCCCTGATCCCCGGCGCCGCCCCGATTGACACCCTGGGCAATATCCGGAGACTGGGACCCGATAGCATTCAATATGGCGCAGGAATTATATGAAAATCCGAATTGCGGATCGGTATAGCCGATTTCCTTAATCAGATCGCGTATCGTTCGCTGTATATCGACATACGCCCTGGTGGTGATTTCGCCACCGACAATGACCAGGCCAATCGTTACGAAACTCTCGCAGGCTACCCGGCCGTTTTTATCCTGTTCCAGAACCCCGTCCAGAATGGCATCCGAAATCTGGTCGCATATTTTATCCGGATGTCCTTCCGTGACTGATTCGGACGTAAATAAAAAATTACCCCCAGACATGCTGTCCTCCTTATGGCTTTATCTGAGAATTAAAAATAACCTGTTTCCGAAGAATTGCCGATATTCAGGCGCTGAAAGGTGCCGCGGATCACGGCAAGACTGCCGACTACCGACTCCTCAAGAAGACTGTCTTCGATTGTGGCCCGGCTGGAAATAATGGATTCGCGGATAATCGAGCGGCTTACCCGGGCATATTCGGAAATCGAAACGTTCGGCCCGATAATCGAATCCTCGATCTCGGCCAACGGGGATATATACACCGGCGGAACAATCACCGAACCGGGATAATCGGCCACCTCACTCGATTCCGACAACAATGCCCGGTTAGTATTCAGAAGCGTTTCTCTTTTACCGCAATCGTACCAGTTATCCACCTCAAAAGGCTTAAATTCGATTCCATCCTTAATCATAAATTCCATGGCATCGGTCAACTGAATCTCACCGCCCGTTTTCTTGCCCAGCTTGATCAACTTTTCCAGCCGCGTCCTAAGGGGCGCCGAATCCTCGAAATAATACAGCCCTATCAAAGCCAGATCCGAACGGGGATTTTTCGGTTTTTCCTCAAGAGCGATAACTTTCTCGTTCTCCACCAGGGCCACTCCGAATCGGCGCGGATCCTCGACCTTCTTAAGCCCCACAATATTACCCTTCTTCGATATAAAGCGTTTATAATCGGTCCGGGCGATGGTGTCGCCGAGAATTATCAGGCACGGGCTGTCCGATGTTTCTCGAAGCGCCAGGTGGATGGCAAAACCGAGCCCGAGCAAATCGGTTTGCTCGACAAAAGTGGCGTTGAATTGATAGTTGGTTTTAATGAAATCAACAATCTGCCCCCCTAAATAGCCGACCACGAAGACAACCTCGGCGGGATTCAATCCCGCCAGCGGATCGATTATATGAGATAATATCGGCTTTCCTGCCACCGGGATTAATGGCTTGGGAGCGGTGAAAGTATGCGGTCTCATCCGGGTGCCGACCCCGGCCACCGGAATAATAATCTTAAGAGCTTGCTTCATATCAGTTTAATATTCAAGATAAAGAATCAGTCAAACACCAACTTCGAAAATACATATCGGATTTATTATATATCAAGCTGATACGGAATGCCAGATAAATCTCAAAAAAGAATTCCGGCCCGATTAATCTTGAATTAAAACAGATGAATGAGACTGCCGCCCCATTCGTAATAAAGAAATTCCGCCCGCCCGATAAGCAGAGATATCCGGCCCATTACCGTATACCCGAAATGGGCCCCGAAAGCGATCATGATAAACCAGATTCCGACCTTGGCGGTCACACCCATCAGACCGGTATGTTCCTTGGAAAAATAGAAATAAATCAGGGTCGAAATAACCCCGACAATAACAATCAGGACCAGCAGTATCCGGTCAAAACCGGCGCCGAAATCCAGCGAGTCCATCATCGGGTAAATTTGTTTGAAGATCATACCATGCAGGGACTGGATCAGATAGATCCCGGCCGTATTACCGATCACAAAGGCCAGCGACACCCGGCTTACCCACGACCATTTCGGGATCAGACGGGCGAACATCAGGATCCCCAGTATTCCCGGAAATACCAGAACCCAATCGCCTTCATCGAACATCGGGTTGACCAGCTGCTGGATAATCACCGTCTGCCAGATCAAACCAACATAATACCCCGCCGACAACCCGGCAAAAACATGCTCCGCGAATTTATAGACGGCGTTATCCTTGTATAAAAAAGAGAAAATCGCCAGAATAAAAAAGGCCCGGACCCAGATTCCGAAAATATCCATAAATGCCAGATTCTCGACCATCAGGCTGATCCCTTATCCTTTCGACGGGTAATGAAAAAACTGATATTCCCCACAATCACGAAAAATATAATCAGCAGGTGAACCAGCGACTGCGAATCCATCCCCCGGGTGGCGCTTCCGGCAATTTTCACCATCTTTTCATACTCGGCCGCACCTTTCATCCCGCCGAGTAATCCGGTCAATTGCCGCGCCTCCACAAAAGCATACATTTTCGGGGCCACCACGGCCGTGACACCGCCGCCGACCGGAACTCCGTACTGGGCATTGACAATCGAAATCCAGTAATCGATTGTGGCATTATCAGCCACCACGAAAATAAATTTGATGTCCCGGTAATTTTTAACATGATCCATCAACGGCAGGTCTTTCAGAGACGTCCCGGTGAAATCGGATTTGAAGATCGATTCAATCGAGCTGGCCAGACCATGCATCACCGCCACATAATTCGCCCGGTAACCCAGGTTGACATAATCGACCCCGTATACCTTGCCATACTCTTTGGCTATCGCACGGGTCACGGACTCGGCAATGGTCGGCCCCCCCAAAGGAATATTGGAAAGCGTAACCACTTTCATATTTTTGGAGAACATATGTCTGAGCGCCGCCTCCGACATCGGCCGGGTTTCCGCCATGGCCGAGGGATAATAATCGAAGGTCAGCATCACCACACTGCTGTCGGGCAGGCTGTCGATGGCATTGAACAACTGCCTGGTTTCCGGCGTTAACTCCACCGGGAATTTCATGACCACGATCATGGGGAAAAACACCGCCGCCGCCACCATCAGGTATATCCAGCGGCGGTCTATATTGGCCACCCGGTCCCAGAATTTCATCCTTAACCCTTCCCCATATAAGTCCGTTCGATTCCCAGGAGTATCCTGAGCGACATCGAAGCTATCCCCAGGGCCGCCCCGATAATAATTCCCCGCTGGACCGACAGGTTGAACCCATTCATGACATACATATTGATATAATCCGGCAGGCTGTCGCTGAATAATCTCAAAAACGCCTCTCCCATTGGAATCCGCCAGAGCATCACCAGGCAGGCCGTCAATAATAACAATAGTGCTTCAGCACTGCGGGCCCGGAAAGCCCGGTAGGCCGCCGAAGCAATATAAAAGGCCAGCGTCGCAAACATCGTCTCCATCATGGGAGAATCGACATAGATAAACAGGGTATCATAAATCGATCCGGGACCCGTTCCGAACAATGATCCCCAGCTTGCCGGGAAAATGGCGTAAAATAACTTTCCAAAAGCAGAATTGACCGAAGTCGGCAATATCGAGGGAAGAGCCATCGCCAGCACTGAAACCACCGTCATCAGCTTGAAAAACCACCCCTCGCTTTTCCGGGCGACGGCCCGGGCATTGACCCGGACAATCGAAAAAACGCCCAGAACCAGCGTAAATCCGCCGACAATCGTCACCCATTGAAGGATATCATCCTGAAGGCGGCCCAGGAAAGTCCGTTCGGGATTGAAGAAAAAGCTGATAACCATCACAATCCCGGAAATGAAAGCAACCATAACCGGTAATGTCGACCTCATGGCCACCTACGAAACATCAAAAATATCACTGTAAAATTCTCCATAACCCAGACGAGTCATGATGATCCCGAGTATTATGGCCAGAATAATCAGAACTTTGACAAAATCCTGCCCCTTGAGTCCGCCCAGTAAAAGCGGTTCGCGGCTGAGATAACTCGAGGCGGCATATAATTCCTCACCCATCAGGGTATAATCACAGGCCGCAATAAAAAACGGCAACTGCTCGGGGCGGGCCGTTCCGGCGATTTGTATCGCTCCGGCCGCGTTACCGGTTTCCGCCAGAAGCAGCGATTCGGCGAAAAACGCCCCCATATATATATTGGCCGCCGGTTTTTCCCGTACCATCCAGCCATTCACCGTCGCCGTAAACGCAAACTGCTCTCCGGCCACATAACGGACCGTATCCCGGTCATAAGAATCATGCCGCCCGACTTCGAGATATGACTGCTCCACCACTTCCTGCCCGGCCGCCAGCACCATCGGGTACCGGACCGGGACCGAAAGAGGCGTATCATACTGGGCCGTTATTTTAGCCACTCGTCCGAGAATCGAGAGGCCGGCAATTGTCTCGATTTCATCGACATCCGAAATCCCGGGGATAAACAAAACCGGTTTGCCCATTTCCGTGGCGCGCCCGACCGCCTCCTCCACCGCCGCAATTCCCGGAATCTTGCGGACAAAAAGCTCCTTGCCTTTCCGCGCCCAGCGCGTGTATAATAGAACCGCGCTGGAAAAAATCAGCATGAATACCAGGATGGCGACTCGATCGGTCCGAAACATTCCGCCAACCGGTGCCGCCGTGGAGTCCGCCGCCGAGGTGATAACTTCGCCTGTCATCGCCGCAATCGAATCAGACAAACTCGAATCGGCAGTCGCCGAATCTGTCTGTCCTAAAGCGGAAACTGCCCAGAACAGGATTATTATTAGTGAGGGAATTATGGTTTTGAAGATATTGCGGCTCAATATGTTTTTCACGCGTTAAAGATAACCGTTTCGGTCTTTTTGTCAACCTCTTTCGAATATAGATGCATTCACTCAAATATTGCTCGGAATATTTTACATTTTCATATTATCGATCAGCCTTACCCCGTGCACCCTCACCGCCAGGCTGGCAATACAGCCCGGTCTTACCGGGTTTACGGAGTCGAGCGTTTCGTAATCGGTGAAAGCGATATAGTCTATTTCCGCCGTCGGGCAGATTTTCTTTATAATACTTTCCATGCTCCGTCTCAGAACGGCCGCCCGGCAGGAACCGGATTGCCTCACCGTCTGGCGGGCCTTTTGCAATGAGGCATACAAACACACCGCATCCGGCCTCTGCTTCGGGGTGAAGTATTTATTCCGTGATGACATCGCCAGCCCGTCGCTTTCCCGAACCGTCGGCGCCACCACGATCTTGACAGGATAATCCAGATCGGCGGCCATACGTTTCAAAACCGCCGCCTGCTGATAATCTTTCTGACCGAATACGGCCACATCCGGGCGGGTGATGTTAAATAACTTGCTCACGATGGTCGTCACTCCCCGGAAATGTCCCGGCCGCGAGGCGCCTTCGAGGGTGCCCGTTATTTTTTCGACATTGACATAGGTTTGAAAATCATCGGGATACATATCGGCGGCTTTCGGAATAAAGACAATATCGCCTCCCGCCTCTTTTATTTTGGCAATATCGCCTTTTTCATCGCGCGGATATTTATCGAGATCTTCCCCTGGCGCGAACTGGGCCGGATTGACAAAGATGCTCGTGATCACGGTATCCGATATCTTCCGCGCCCTTTTGATAAGCGACAGATGCCCCTCATGGAGAAATCCCATGGTCGGCACCAGCCCGATTCTTTTCCCCTCCGCCGCCAGCCGGCGCGATATCTTTTGCATTTTTCCTATTGATCGTACTATTTGCATATTCCGGCATCCACTTATCAAATATACTCCAGGCTGATAACCCCGTTCTCCATCCGGCCATAAGAAAAATTCTCGATAAAATCCCCGGTATTCAGATACACCCCGCCCTCGATTTCCTTGCGAATGGGATAGTGCAAATGCCCGACAATAACGGCGTCGTACCCGGCCTTGATCTGCCAGGCGGCGTAATTCTCGTAATCTTTGAGAAATTGAAGGGTTCTGCCCGAGGTGTACGTGCGCGATTTTCCCGCCACATACCGGGCCAGCGGAATTCCCCAGTCCACCGGCAATTTCTGATACAGCCAGATATTGACCGGATTACGGAGGATTTTTTTCAGCACCCGGTAGCCCTTATCCGAGGGCGAGATCCCGTCCCCGTGAATCAGCAATATTCTTTTCCCCTGTTCGGTGGTCTCGACTTGGTCGCGGTGAATCTCGATCCCCACCTCGCGGCTTAAAAAATCCCCCAGCCAGAAATCATGATTACCGCTGATATAATGCACCTCCATCCCCGATTCAACCAGTCCCGCCAGATGGAAAACCACCTGGAGATGTTCCTTGGGGATGGCATTTTTATATTCGAACCAGAAATCGAATAAATCTCCGAGGATATACAGTTTCTCGCCGTCGGCCCGAACCAGGTCCAGAAAGGCATAGATTTTCTCGATCTTGATGCGTTCTTTTTCCTTATCGGCCTCGCCCAGATGGGCATCGGAGAAAAAATAAATCGCCATAGGAGGAGATTATAACAAATCCCGCTCCAAAAGCAAACAGAGTTTTACCACAACGATTACTCGGATTCAATGATAATACGGCCATGATTGACCGTAATTAAGTAGCTGAGTAGGTCAGGAGTCCTGCGCTCCTGACTATTTATTTCTTATAAATTCCCTCTTATCCAATTCCCCACAGAAAGCCATCAAATGTTGAATTCAAGTCTTTGTAGGTCGAATCCCCTGCGGTTTCGACAACTTATTTATTACGATATTTATTGATTAACAATACTGCTATTAAAAATATATTTATATGCCTAATATCAGTTGATTTTTCCGTGAAAGCGATATCGTATTTACAATTTCGGCAAAAAATCAATATGTCGAAACCTCCTTCGCTTCGCTCCGGACCTTCGGCAGGGGTTTAGGCCTACAATACTACTAATACTATTCCAATTGTTTTATACCGGCGGCAGAGGCCTTCATCCGCCCCTCTATGAAAACTACGCTTTCGCCAGAATTCGCGGCAGGCTGTTGTAGTACGCCTCCTCGAGATCGCTTAACGGCAGATCGATCAACCGGCTGATCTTCAGCCTGTCTCCCCCCACCGTTCCGATGGCCGCGATCGGCACATGATTCTCGACACACAGGTCAAACAACCGCTCGGCCTCGGCGCTGTCCACCGATACCACAATCCGCGACTGCGTCTCCCCGAACAGAAGGCAGTCGGTCCGGATGGGATCATCGAGATGCACCTCGGCCCCGAGCATTTTCCCCCGCTCGGAAATACAGCACTCGGCCAGCGCCACCGCCAGCCCGCCGTCGGAGCAGTCATGGGCCGATTTGATCATCCCCTGTTTGATCGCTTCCAGAACCGTATCCTGGATATTTTTCTCCAGATGCAAATCAAGGTCGGGGACCGGGCCGGTATTTTTGCCGGAGATCGTATGCAGATATTCCGATGCCCCCAGTTCTTCCTGGTTTTCACCGATCAGGTAAATCAAATCGCCATTATTCTTGAACCACTGCGTCGTGATCCGCTCGATATCCTCGATCACCCCCAGCATCCCGATGGTCGGGGTCGGGAAAACCGCCCGGTCGGGGTCTTCGTTATAAAAACTGACATTACCGCCGGTGACGGGGGTATCGAACACCCGGCAGGCTTCGCTCATCCCGGCCACGGCCTCGACAAAACCATAGTAAATTTCCGGCTTGTAGGGATTGCCGAAATTGAGGCAATTGGTCACCGCCACCGGTTTTCCGCCGGAACAGACAATATTCCGGGCCGCCTCGGCCACAGCCTGGCGGGCTCCTTCACGGGGATTGAGATAGCAGTATCGCCCGTTACAGTCGGTCACCAAGGCCAGCGCCTTGTTGGTTTTACGAACCCTCAAAACCGCCGCGTCGGAACCCGGTCCGACCGCCGTATTGGTCCGCACCATCGAATCATACTGATCGAAAACCCATCCTTTATAACAGATATTGGGTGCCCCCAGCATAATCAGAAGGGTCTTATTCCAATCCCGGTCAAGCGGGTAATCGTCAAGATTAATCCGGTTTAATTTTTCGATATGGGCCGGTTTTTTTGTTTCCCGATGGTACACCGGGGTATCCCCGCCCAAGGCCAGCGCCCGCGCTGGAATCTCCGCAATCGTTTCGCCGTTCTGCCGGACTCTGAAAATTCCGCTGTTGTTGGAATAACCGATAATCGTCGAATTCAACTCCCATTTCCGGAAGACTTCCTCGACTTCTTTTTCCTTACCCGGCTTAACACACACCAGCATCCGCTCCTGAGATTCCGAAAGCAGGATTTCATAGGGAATCATATTCTCTTCCCGCACCGGGACTTTCTCGATATCGATGGTCACTCCCGCATTTCCCCGAAATGACATTTCCGAGCAGGAGCAGGTGATCCCGGCCGCACCCATATCCTGGATGCCTATAATCAGGTCCCTGTCGATAATCTCAAGAGTCGCTTCCAGTAGCAGTTTCTCGGTAAACGGATCGCCGATCTGAACCGAGGGCCGTTTGGCTTCCGATTTCTCGCTTAATTCCTCCGAGGCAAAGGTTGCCCCGTGGATTCCATCCCGGCCGGTCTTGGAGCCGACAATCATAACGGCGTTGCCCTCGCCCCGGATCGTCCCAGAGACAATTCGATCCGATTTGACCATCCCTACCGCCATGGCGTTTATCAGTGGATTACCGGTATAGGCCTCGTCGAAATAAGTCTCCCCGGCCACCGTCGGTACCCCGAATGAATTACCATAATCACCGATTCCCCGGACTACTCCATCAAGCAGATAGCGCACCCGCGGATTATCCGGATTTCCGAACCTGAGCGAGTCCAGTGAGGCGATCGGCCGGGCACCCATGGTGAATATATCGCGGAGAATTCCGCCTACCCCCGTCGCGGCTCCCTGGTATGGTTCGACCGCCGAGGGATGATTGTGCGACTCGATCTTGAAAACCACCGCCAGCCCGTCGCCGATATCGACGGCACCGGCGTTTTCATCACCCGCCTTGGCCAGAAGGGCCTCACCCTCGCGCGGTAATGTCTTGAGCAGGGCAATGGAATTCTTGTAGGAACAGTGCTCCGACCACATTACCGAGAATATTCCCAGTTCCGTAAAATTCGGCTCCCGGCCGAGTATTTTTATAATCTTTTGATATTCCTCGTCGGATAATCCGTGATCCTTCACCAACTGCGGCGTGATTTGCGGCTGTTCCATCGATTCCTCCAAATAATTAAGATACGAATATACCCGGATCAATCATGCCCGTCAATTAAATATTGGCTGTCATATAATGGTTACATGGCGTGCCGGCAATGAATCTAACGGACATAAAAGTATTTTTGCTTTTTGGCTTTTTGGATTGTATCAATATCCTTATATTCCCGGTATGACTGGAATTTTGCAGATTGTCGAATATAATATTCTGGAGAAAAAATTGATCTCCAGAGGCGATCAAGTCCTGGTAGCTCTCTCCGGCGGACCCGATTCCACCGCCTTACTAATGATACTCTGTCGGTTATCTCAAAAACTGAGTTTTTCCCTCGGGGCCTGCTATATAAACCACAAAATCCGACCGCGGGCGGTCAAAAAAGAAATCGAATTCTGCGAAAAATTATGCGGCGATCTGAAAATAGATTTTATCCTGATTGAGGATGATATTCCGGCTCTGGCTAAGGAGATGAAAATCTCGGTTGAGGAAGCCGGCCATCTTTTCCGCAAAGCGATTCTCCGCGAAATCGCCATCGAGGAGGGTTATGATAAAATCGCCCAGGGACTTCACCTTGACGATACCGTCGAAACCATTCTTTTCCGGATATTCCGGGGAACCGGCCCACAGGGTTTGAACCCTATCAAACCGCGTTCCGATATTTTTATTCGGCCGCTTTTTAACCTGCCCAAATCGGATTTACTCGGTTTCCTCCGGAAAATCAAACAACCATATTTACTTGACCGCTCCAATCTCAAGTCAGATTACAGCCGCAATTATATCCGAAACAAGATATTACCGGCTGTTGAAAAGCACTTCGGCAACAAAATCCGACAGTCGGTCTTTAATCTGGGGCAAATCATCGGTGAGGAAAATACCGTCCTGGAAGATGTTACGACAAAAGAACTGAGGCAGATCGCCGGATTTACCCCCGGGGGTAAAATAATTGTTGATTTAGAAAGATTGTCCGCGTATGATAGCTGGCTGAAACGGCGGCTGATTAAGAAGTTGCTGGATAAAATCGGCGGCCGTCCGGGTTTCGGCAGTTTTGCCGATGTGGAGAGAATTATCAGGCTGGCTGAAGGCAAATATAAAGCATTCGATCTGGCGGGTCGAATCAAGATCGTCAGGTATAATGACAGGCTCTACCTGTTGCGGGGGAAAACGACCATCAAACGGCGCGAACTGAAATTACCGGGAACCACCCCGATTGAGGGACTGATGGCCGATCTGAGATGTGGCTTTATTTCTTCGCCCCGAAAAGCCATCATGAAAACTCAGAAGGCCGGTATGAAAATTAATATCGACTTTGATAAGATTTCTCCGCCATTATCCTTCCGATCAATCAAAACGGGCGACAGTTTTACCCCGCTGGGTATGAAAGGTACCCGTAAGGTCGGCAATTTCCTTACCGATAAGAAGATCCCGCCGGTAATCAGGGATGAAATCCCGGTGGTCGCAGACCGGAAAGGTATTATCTGGCTGGTCGGTCACCAACTGGCCGACCGGGTTAAAATCGACAAAAAAACCGGAAAGGTTCTGGAACTTGAATTCATCGGAAAAAAAGATCAGGGATTTGCATAAATTCGAACTGCTTTTCCCGCAGGATGTCATCGCCCGGAGAATCCGTCAAATGGGCCTGCAAATTTCAAAAGACTATGAGGGCAAAGAACCCATTATGATCGGCATTCTTAAAGGATGCGTTATTTTTATGGCGGACCTGGTCAGAGATATCACTATTCCTGTGGAAATGGAATTTATCTCGGCCAGCAGTTACACCAATGGCCGCATTCAGGATAATTGCATCTCCATGTTCGGAGGGCCCGACATCCCTTTATCAAAACGGCATATCCTTATTGTCGAGGGAGTGGTTGATTCCGGTCACACCGTCAAGGCCATTATCGATCATCTCCGGCTTCAGGAACCGGCGTCAATTGAAATTGTTGCGCTATTGGATAAACCGAAATGCCGACAGGTCGATGTGAACGTTAAATATGCCGGTTTTGATGCCGGTGATGATTTTGTTATTGGTTTCGGGCTCGATGAATCGCAAAAATATCGAAACCTTCCCTTTGTCGGCAAGGTAATAAATTAGTAACCTCGGCCGGAAATATGTCGGTTTTTACCGGTAATATTGTATATTGTATTAGGAGATTGAATTTTGATGAGTTTCAAAGAAGACGATAACGATTTTTTCGATAAACCACCCCGGAAAACCGGACGGGATAAAAAGGATGATCCTGACGGCAAAAATTCTTTCAGCTGGAAAGGCCCCGCCCGCAATATGGGATTCTGGGTGATAATCATCCTGGCCTTCATCTTTGCTTTCAGCCTTTATTCTTCGTCGGGCGATGATGTGGCCGAAATATCTTATTCCGAATTTCTTCATCAGCTGGAAAATAGCAACATCGCTTCCGTTACCTTTGTCGAACGCCAGATGGAAGGTCGTTTAAAAACCGAAACCATGCTGAGCACCGAAAAGGGAAGCGACCGTTACACCAAATTTAAAGCCCGTTTGCCCTTCGACGATAACACTTTCACTCTCGTTAATCGCCTGGAACAGGCGGGGGTTATTATTTCCGCCAAAACCGAAGGACTCAACTATCTTTCCATCCTGATTTCAATCGCCCCCTGGTTTCTTTTGATCTTCATCTGGCTCTTTTTCCTCCGACAAATGCAGGGTGGTGCCTCCGGTCCCCGGGGTCTTTTTTCTTTCGGCAAAAGCCGCGCCAAACTGCTGACTGATGAACGTCCCAAGGTTACCTTCGATGACGTTGCCGGAGTCGATGAGGCCAAAGTCGAACTGCATGAAGTTATCGAATTTTTAAAAGAACCCGGCAAATTTCAGAAACTCGGCGGGAAAATCCCCAAGGGTGCCCTTCTCCTGGGTCCTCCCGGATCGGGTAAAACCCTTCTGGCCCGGGCCGTGGCCGGTGAGGCCGGAGTGCCGTTTTTTTCCATGTCCGGTTCCGATTTTGTCGAAATGTTTGTCGGGGTCGGCGCCAGCCGGGTCCGTGACCTTTTTGAACAGGGCAAAAAGAACGCTCCATGTATTATTTTTATCGATGAAATAGATGCTGTCGGGCGTCACCGCGGCGCCGGTCTGGGCGGCGGGCATGATGAACGCGAACAGACTTTAAACCAGCTCCTGGTCGAAATGGATGGTTTTGAATCCAATGACGGAGTCATTCTGATTGCCGCCACCAACCGTCCCGATATTCTCGATCCCGCCCTGCTTCGGCCGGGCCGATTCGACCGCCAGATTGTGGTCGATGCCCCTGATATTCGCGGCCGCGAGGGAATCCTGAAAGTTCATACAAAAAAAATTAAACTCGATGAGAATATCAAGCTCGATATCCTTGCCCGCGGAACGCCGGGATTATCCGGCGCGGATCTGGCCAATCTGGTCAACGAAGCGGCTCTGCTGGCCGCCAGGAATAACCGCGACTCGGTCACCATGCTGGATTTCGAGGAGGCCAAGGACAAGGTTATGATGGGCGCCGAACGCCGTTCCCTGGTCATTCCCGAGGAAGAGAAAAAGGTGATTGCATACCATGAAGCGGGCCATGCCCTGGTCGCCAAATTCCTGCCCAATGCCGACCCGGTCCATAAAGTGACTATTATTCCACGAGGGATGGCGCTTGGACTGACACATTATTTGCCGGTCGATGAACGACATATCCATACCAAGGAAAGGCTGGAAACCAGGCTGGTGTACGCCATGGGCGGACGGCTGGCTGAGAAAATCATCTTTGATCAAACCTCCACCGGCGCCAAAAACGATCTCGAGCGGGCAACCGATATTGCCCAGAAGATGGTCTGCCAATGGGGGATGTCGGAAAAACTCGGACCCATTACCTATGGTAAACGTGATGAACAGATTTTCCTCGGGCGCGAAATCGCCCAGCATCGCGATTATTCCGAGGATACCGCCCGGATAATCGATGAAGAAGTCAAAAAGATTCTGCTTCACGCCGAAAAAACCGGATATGATATCCTGACCGAAAACCGAGACAAACTCGATAAACTGGCCCGCGCCCTTCTCGAAAAGGAAGTCATCACCGGCGAGGAAATCGATGTCATCATCGGAACCGCCGGCTCAGCCGGTGAACCGGAACTGGAACCGGCGCCCAGAGCTGATGGATAAAGAAAAAATCACAAAGGGAGTCCGGCTGATTCTCGAGGGAATCGGTGAGGATCCCGACCGGGAGGGATTGACTCGTACCCCGGAACGGATTTACGAATTTTATCGCGAAGTTTTCAGCGGCATTAAAGCCAAACCCGAAAAAGCCCTGAAGCTGTACACCTCCCCCAACAAGGATGAACTGATTATAATTCGGGATATTGCCTTCTATTCCATTTGCGAACATCATCTTCTGCCATTCTTCGGCAAAGTCCATATTGCCTATATTCCTCAACAAAACAAGATTACCGGTTTTTCCAACCTGGTTAAAATCGTGGAAATGACATCCCACCGTCCGACTATCCAGGAACGGATGACGACCGACATCGCCGAGACAATTTACAGTGTCCTCAGCGCCAAAGGCGTTCTTGTGATTATTGAGGCCGAACATCTCTGTTTGACCATGACCGGGGTCAAGAAACCCGGTTCCAAAACGGTTACCTCCGCCGTCCGAGGTCTGCTTCGCAAAGATGCGACCCGGGCCGAAGCCATGTCCCTGATCAAGCAATAAGACATTCCGGTTATATCGATGACGGCAATTGTTCCATTCCACACCATAAATAATCTTGCCGTTGACCATCGGCTCTTTTATATTAGCCTCACTATTAGGCGGAAGACCATAAGTGCAAATGACGATCACGAAAAATCACCATCTATTGGAACTGGCCGGACGGCGGCCGCTGGAAATGAATCGAACCCTGGTAATGGGTGTTCTCAATGTCACCCCGGATTCCTTTTCCGATGGCGGTCGTTATCTCAATCCGGTCCTGGCCGTTACTCGGGCCCTGAAAATGGCTGAGGAGGGCGCCGACATTATCGACATCGGCGGCGAATCGACCCGCCCCGGATCCGAAAAAGTCACTCTCGAAACAGAACTGAAGCGAACTATTCTCGTGATCGAAGCCCTTCGAAAATCATCGGCTATCCCGATATCGATCGACACCAACAAGGCCGCCGTGGCTCGTCGAGCCCTTGAAGCCGGGGCCGATATTATCAACGACATCTCGGCTCTTCGTTTCGATCCTGACATGGCCGAACTCGCGGCCAAAACCGCTGTCCCGGTTATATTAATGCATATGCTGGGAACACCGGAGACCATGCAGGATGAGCCCCGCTATTCCAACTGCATTGCCGAAATTATAGATTTCTTCAGGGAACGAATCGAATTTTGCCGAAAGGCCGGGATTAAGACTGAAAGACTGATACTCGATCCGGGGATCGGTTTCGGAAAACGACTTCAGGATAATCTTAACATATTGAATAATCTGGATAAATTCAAAATCCTCGGTCAACCTCTCCTGGTCGGAGCCTCGCGGAAGTCTTTTATATCCATGATTACCGGAATCAAATCCCATGCCGATAAAAGAATAGGTGGTTCACTGGCGGCCATCTGCTGGGCCATAAGGGCGGGATGTGATATTGTCAGGGTTCATGATGTGGCCGAAACCGTTGAGGCAATAAAAGTGTTGAATGCCATCGAAGAATCGATATAATTAATTATGGAACTTTTTCGCATTGAATTCCTTTCTTTCAGACTGATTGACCTGATCGATATCCTGATCGTCTCACTTATCATTTACCGTCTGCTGGCGCTGATGAAAGGAACCCGGGCGGCCCAAATGGTCACCGGGCTGGTTCTGCTGTTTATTGTCGCTTTCATTTCTTTCTGGTTCCAGCTCGAGGGTTTATCCTGGCTGTTCTCCAACCTGGCCACCGTCGGTATAATCGTCCTGGTCATTGTCTTTCAGCCGGAATTGAGATCGATGCTGGCTCAGATGGGTCATTCCCGGCTGTTTCAATATTTTGTCAGGGTTGAAGAACGTAAGTCGGTCAAAGAACTCACCCGGGCCGCCATCCGTCTCTCCGAACTGCGCTACGGTGGATTGATCGTGATTGAAAAGACGGTCGGTCTTAGAAATTTTATCGAGACCGGGAAAAGAATGAATGCCGAATTATCGTCGGAGATGATTATTACCCTTTTTACGCCCTATACGCCTCTTCATGATGGAGCCGTCATTGTCGCCGGCGAAATAATTTCTGCCGCGGCCTGCACTCTCCCCTTGACTCAGAATCCGCGGTACCGCAAATTGTACGGGATGCGTCATAAGGCGGCGATCGGAATTACCGAGGTCTCCGACGCCGTCGCAATCGTTGTCTCCGAAGAAACCGCCGATATTTCCATAACCTATAAAGGCTATATGGAAAAGGGCATCAACCGGGATAATTTCGGTCTCCGGCTGGCTGAATATCTGAAAAAATAGCTTCCCAAATCGCATTCATGGTTTTATACTCCCCCTCGTCATGGCATTATTCTGTCTGCGCCGGACCAGCGGCGGAATAATCGCCCCGGAAGGCGGAAATTATATACGGTGATAGTGTGTTTATAGACTACGTGGAAATTACTGTTGAGGCCGGCCACGGCGGACCGGGATGTATATCTTTCCACCGGGAGAAATATGTCCAGAAAGGCGGGCCCGACGGAGGTGATGGCGGGCGCGGCGGCGATGTAATCTTCAAAGTCGATTCCAACCTGGCCACCTTGCTCGATTTCCGTTATAAGAAAAAATACAAAGCCGAAAACGGTCAGCCAGGCGAGGGTAACCTTCGAACTGGGAAATCCGGTGAATCCACGGTCGTTGCCATTCCCAAAGGAACCGTGGTTAAAAACCTCGGCTCCAACAGCATCCTGGCCGATCTGAGTGAGGATAACGCCGAAATTGTTATCGCCCGGGGAGGACGGGGTGGACACGGCAATGACCATTTTAAATCACCAACCAATCAGACTCCCCGCCGGGCCGAAAATGGCCAGCCCGGTGAATCTCTCACCCTCTCGCTGGAATTGAAACTGCTGGCCGATGTCGGTCTGGTGGGTTTGCCGAATGCCGGCAAATCGACTATTCTGGCCAGATTCTCAGCGGCCAGACCCAGAATCGCCGATTACCCTTTCACCACCCTGGTTCCCAATCTGGGTATTGTCAAATTGCGCGAATTCAAATCCTTTGTCATGGCCGATATTCCCGGTATCATCGAAGGCGCCTCAGAGGGAAAAGGCCTGGGCATTCAATTTCTCAAACATATCCAGAGAACCCGATTGCTGATCTACCTGATTGATATCTTTGCCGACCCGGTCGAGGAAACCCTGGCAATATTGAAAAAAGAACTGGGTGATTTTGATAAAAATCTCCTGAGTCGCCCGTATCTGGTGGTATTGAATAAAGTCGATCTTCTCGATAAAGAACAATTAAAAATGATTTCGGACCGGGCAAATCCGGATTATATTATGCTTTCGGCGGTAACCGGATATGGCTCAAAGGAATTGCTGAATAGAATCGAAAATGAACTCGACCGCAAATGACAGACATGAACACCTGATTGACCTTATTACCCTGGGTGAAATCGACGGCATCGGCGTCAAACGGATGCACCTGTTGATTGAGGCCCTCGGATCAGCTTCCGCGGTGCTGGGAGCCACTATAGGCGAGCTGTCCGATCTGCCCCATATCGGCCGCGAAACGGCCTCGAATATTCATGAAAAACAAAATCGAAAAAAAGCGGTCAAAACCGCCGAACAAATTTCTCAAAGGGGATGGAAATATTTCCTCTACCCTGACACCGATTATCCCGAATCTCTTAAACATATCCCCGACCCGCCTCCATACCTTTTTTATGCCGGCAATTATACCGACCGGGACTCCAACGCCATTGCGGTGGTCGGCTCTCGCTCGGCCTCGGAGGAGGGCCGTATTTTCGCCGAAAGCCTGGCCGCCGATCTATCCGGTAATGGGATCACAGTGATTTCCGGCATGGCTCGCGGCGTTGATACCGCCGCCCATCGGGGCGCTCTGACAGCGGGAGGGCGAACCATTGCTGTTTTTGGATGTTCTCTGGATATCATTTATCCGCCCGAGGGGAAAAAGCTGTTTTATCAGATAATCGAATCCGGTTGCGTCTTTTCTGAATTCCTGCCGGGAACGCCTCCCGACCGCCCCCATTTCCCCCGCCGTAATCGCCTTATTTCGGGCTTATCACAGGGAGTGGTGGTAATCGAGGCCGCCCTTCGTTCCGGGGCGTTGTCCACAGCTGGTCATGCTCTGATCCAGAATCGCGAGGTGTTTGCCGTCCCCGGCTCGCCCCGCCAGCAGACCAGCATGGGAACCAACCGCCTGATCAAGGAAGGTGCCACCCTGTTGATCTCGGTCGAGGATATTTACTCCGAATTGCCCCGTTTGAAAGGCCGGGTAAATGTGACCAGGGTGGAAAATATCCCGGATATTACCGATACCGAGAAAAAAGTGGTCGGGCTGTTTGATGAGGGACCGATCCATATCGACAGGATTTCCCGCTCGCTGAATCTTGCCGTCCCCGAGTTAATGCAGATTCTGCTGGCCCTGGAATTGAAAGGCATTATCAGGGAGTTATCCGGTAAAAGGTACATTCTAAACTGATACTCGATATGGTCGAAAAGAAGGTTAAGGTAATCAATAGACTGGGCATGCATGCCCGCCCGTCAGCCATGTTCGTTACTCACGCCAGCCGTTTTAAGGCGGAAGTATTCATCGAAAAGGATGGCCTGAAAGTGGTTGGCAAATCGATCATGGGAGTTATGATGCTGGCGGCCGAAAAAGGTGCCGAATTGATTATTTCTGCGATAGGCGAGGATGAAAAAGAAGCGGTGGAAGAACTGGTCAAACTTGTGGCTTCCGGTTTCGGTGAATTAAAAAATCTATAAAATCGTTGCGCCCCTGATTAAGAAACATATAAATTTCATTGACCACCGAACAGGATATGGCAATAAAAGAAAAAGAATCGACCTTTAAAGGTATCCCGGCCGCTCCCGGAGTCACTTTCGGCGAGGCCCGGGTGGTTTATAGCCTGGAACAAACGGTCGAGGAACGTGTCATCGGACGCGATGAAGTCGATAGTGAAATCGCCCGGCTTGATGATGCCGTTTCCGAATCGGTGGCTGAACTGGAAACTCTGAAAAAATCGGCAACCGAAAAAATCGGCGGCCCGGTGGCGAAAATTTTTGAAAGCCAATTGCTGATCGCCTCCGATCATGAATTTCTCAAGAGCGTCAAAGACCGTATCCGAAGACACCTGAAAAGCGCCGAATATATATACAGTCTCATGGTGGAGCGAACCACATCCCCGCTGAGAGCCTCCGGTGATCCTTACATGCGCCAGATGGTCGTCGATATCGAATCTGTCTCCAATCGGATTATCCGCCGCTTGACCGGTCAGGTGGTTCAGCATATCGGCCAGGCCATGCAGGGGACTATTTTTATCGGCAAACTTTTCACGCCGGCCGAGGTCATGGGTCTGTACGAACGCAAAGTCAATGCCATTGTGACTTCCGAAGGTGGCGCTAATTCCCATATGGCTTTGATTGCCCGCTCCCTTCTGATTCCGACCGTGGTCGGAATCCCGGATATTCATCTCAAGGTCCGAACCGGCGACAGGTTGATAGTTGACGGGGATAAAGGCCTGGTAACTATCCACCCAACGTCTTCGACCTGGAATCGTCTGCGGAAGAAATCCCCCAAATTGACCGCCCTCCAGGTCTTAAAACTGGATGAATTACCATATTTCCCCCCAAAAACGGCCGATAATATCGAAATCGATGTGGCCGCCAATATCGACCTGCCCGGACCACTCGATGAAATCCTGGCGGAACGCCGCGTCGGTGTCGGGCTGTATCGGACCGAATTTATATATTTGCATAATGGCAAATTCCCGCCTGAAGACCGGCAGTTTGAAATATATGACCAGGTCGCCCGCCGCTATTACCCCCAGCCGGTGGTTATCCGAACCTTCGATCTGGGCTCGGACAAATATTATAAATCGGTCAACAACCGGAAGGAAAACAATCCGGCCCTGGGATGGCGCGGTATAAGAGCCGCCTTTGATATGCCCAAAGTTTTCAAAAACCAGATTAAGGCCATTCTTCGGGCTTCAGCCCGGGGCAATGTTAAAATGCTGTTGCCGATGATTGCCGATGTCGAGGAATTGGATCGCGCTTCAAGAATCATCAAACGCTGTATGATGGAATTGAGCAAAATCGGGCAATCATATAACCGGAATATCGAGATCGGTATTATGATTGAGGTTCCCTCGGCCGCTCTTGCCGCCGACATTCTGGCTCAGAAAACATCATTTTTCTCTATCGGCTCCAACGATCTGACCCAGTACACCCTGGCCGCCGACCGGGATAACCAGAAACTCGACCAGATCTTCAACCCCCTCCACCCGGCTGTCCTGAAAATGATTCGGTTGACCATCGAGGCCGCCCGCAAACACAATATCCCCGTCACCGTTTGCGGAGAGATGTCCGGGCATATCCCGACCATCCCGCTTCTTCTGGGCATGGGTGTCAACCAGCTCTCCATGAATCCGTCGCGCCTCTATCGGGCCTGTAAAATAATCCCCAAAATAAAATATTCCGATACCGTAGAACTTGCCAATAAAGTTATCGGTATGCACAAACTTAAAGATATCGAGGCGGTTTTGTATCAGTACGCCGACTCACTGGAGTGATAGATGAATCTTGATTCCCTCGATCTCAAAAAGGTCGATCCATCGGATATGTACGACCGAATATTCAGATTTCCCGAACAGCTCGAAAAGGCCGCGGAGATCGGATGCACTATAAAAATAGAACTCCCTTCTTTTGATACCATCCGCAATATTGTCGTGGCCGGTATGGGCGGTTCGGCCATCGGTGGTGATCTGGTACGATCATTTCTCGGTCCACGTCTCAAAATACCTTTTGCCGTCTGCCGCAATTATCATCTGCCCGGCTATGTTGATAACGACAGCCTGGTTATGGCATCGTCCTATTCGGGGAATACCGAGGAAACGCTGTCGGCCTATCAGGAGGCGGTCGCCCGTGGAGCCCGAATAATCGCCATCACCACCGGCGGAAAACTGGCCGATCTGGCCGCCCGCAACAATCACCCGATTATAACCATTCCCGGCGGTTTTCCGCCGCGGTCGGCCCTTGGTTTTTCAGTCGTTCCGATTTTATTCATCATGGAAAAGCTTGGTATAATTGAAGGTGTTGAAAAGGATCTGGATGAATTAGTCAGGGGTTTGAAAAATTACCGGGAAATTTATGCGGTCGAGACTCCGAAATCAAAAAACCCGGCTAAATCTCTGGCGGCCAAATTGCTTAATCGGATTCCCCTTATTTACACCGGCCCCGATTTGACCGAGGTCATCGGCACCCGATGGAAAGGGCAGATTTGCGAAAATGCCGAGTCGCTGGCTTTCAATAATCAGTTCCCCGAATTCAACCATAATGAACTGGTTGGATTCAATAAAATCGATCCTTACCGCAATCACCTGATTGCCCTTTTCCTGCGCGATAGTGATGACCATGAGCGGATTCAGAAGCGGATGTCAGTGGTCAAGGGCTATCTGGAGAATAACGGGATTGAGGTGGTTGATGTCATTTCGCAGGGTGATTTTCCGTTGGGGCGTATTTTTTCATTGATTCAGATCGGGGATTTCGCTTCATTTTATCTGGCTGTTCTCAATGGTGTCGATCCCACACCCGTAAAGGCCATTGATTTCTTAAAACAGAAGCTGGTCGATTAAATAAAAAATCGCCCGATATCCCGAGTAATTGAATTGAGATCAAATAAAGACCTATATCGGTTTAAATCCCCTGGCTTGAGGCTTGCAAGAATTCGGAGATGTATTTCGGACTTGCCAAAAATTCGGAAACAATTATATTATTGTCCGGTTATATGTAATGGATAATTAATATGCTTATTTCTATTTGTAAATCGAAAATCCATCGGGCTACCATAACCGAGGCCAATCTCAATTATGAGGGTTCGATAACCATAGATTCGGATCTTATGAAAGCGGCCGATATTGTCCCTTTCGAGAAAGTCCAGGTGGCCAATATTACCAATGGCGAACGACTGGAAACCTATGTTATCGAGGGTAAAGCCGGATCGGGCATTATCTGTCTCAATGGCGCGGCCGCCCGTAAAGGAAATATCGGAGACTTGGTTATTATTATTTCTTATGGTCTGATTGATAAAGACAAAGCCGGCCCCCATCAACCCCGAATCGTCAAAGTCGATCACAAAAATAAAATCATCTGATTCCCTCTATCGTTATGACTGAAAAAAAGGCCGCCGTTATTCTTGCCGCCGGCAAGGGTAAAAGAATGAAATCCGATCTGCCCAAAGTTCTCCACGGAATCAAGGGCAAACCGATGATTCGGCATCTGATGGAAACCATCACCGATACCGATTGGGATCGAATTATTATCGTGGTCGGGCACCAGGGGGATCTGGTTATCGAAGAGTTGCGGGATTTCAATGTTGAATTTGTCTGGCAGAAAGAGCAATTGGGGACGGGTCATGCCGTTTTGATGGCCCGACCGAATTTGATCGATTTCAAGGGCACCGTGTTGGTGGCCGCCGGTGATGTCCCTTTTCTTTCACTTGATTCCATCAGCGGTTTAATCAAGGTCCATCATAAAAACGGAGCCGCCGCCACCTGTCTCTCGGTCAGTTTTGATAACCCCAGAGGGTATGGCCGGATTATCCGGCGGCCCGGAACCGATATTCTTCTGGATATTGTCGAGGATAAGGATGCCTCGGAGGATATAAAAAAGATCAGGGAGGTCAATTCCGGAACCTTTTGTTTCGATTGCCGGAGCCTCTTCGACAGCCTGGAGAAAATCGGCAATGAAAACGCCCAGAGAGAATACTACCTGACCGACACCATTAAAATTCTGCAGGCGGCCGGAAAACCCTGCGCCGTCTATGAAATCAGCGATCCACTGGAGGTCACGGGGGTAAATTCGGTCGAACAACTTCTTGCCCTGGAAAGAGAATTTAAAAAAGATTAGTCTGGATCCCTCCACGAAGTGTATTATTTATAAAACTAATAAAAACTTACGGCAGTGCCGAAAATAATTATACATCAGAAATTATTTGACAACATCTTTTAAAGTCCGTAATTTATAGTATGGCCTGCCAGTGGCGGGGGAGTCAATTATGAAAAGATTTATATTTATAGCAGTCGTGATGTTTTCTATTGGACCTGTCGGCAGTCTGGCTCAACTGGTTGACCAGGCCGAAATCCAATCGGCCAAGAGTGATTATCTGGGATTACAGCCCGCCATCAAGCCCTTTTCGCTTATCGACTTATCAAGGGTTAAATGGTCCCAGTCGTATTCGGTGACCTTTTTCTCCGGCGGCGGGACATCAGGGCAAGTCGGATTGTATACCAGCAGTCTTTTCTACGAATTCACCCCTTCCCTGTCCCTGGACATCAACCTGGGTATAGCCCACAATCCGGGAGCTTTGATTAACAGCGCTACCGATGCCGAGGCTCAATTCTATCCGGCCTTCAATCTGGATTATCACCCTTCCGATAATTTTCGCCTATCGATCGGCTTTGCTCATCTGCCGGGTGGATATTATAACCCCTACAGTTATTACTACCCCTATAATTATTGGGCTAATGATTGGAGGCGGCGACTCCTGGATGATTAACCCTGTCTCTTCATTAATATCGTTATTCAAATGCTGCTGAAAAAAACCAGAAAAAATATTTCGATCAGAAGAAACTCCCCTCGTCCGAAGAAAAACTCGCGTTTTCTGGAGATGGCTATTATCGCCATTTTTACTCTGGTGGTGATTTATGGGGCCAGTTTTGCCATCCGCATTACCCAGGGGCTTTCAAAAACCGTCGATTCGCCGGAATATACTATTCGCCTGCAGATATTGAACGGTTGCGGAACCCAGGGGGCGGCCGGACGGACGGCCAAAGCCTTACCGAAACTGGTAAAAATGCCGCTGGAATTGAATATTGTTGATATTGATGATTTTAATTCGTATCATGTCGACAAGAGTTTCATTATCTCCAGGGAAAGGGACTTTACGGCGGCCAGACTTCTGGCTCAACAATTAAATATAGATTCTGATAATATCGTTTACGAGCCGATTGACAGCAATTATCGAAGTATCTCAGCAACCCTGGTTCTGGGAGATGACTTCGTGAATCTTATCGAACAAACCTCAAGCAAGGAGAACTGAAAGAGGAACTTGAAAATAACACCATTGGCAATCGCACGAACGGCAGGAAAACTTGCCCTCTCCAAAAAAGGTTCCGACGTTAAAATCCTGAAATTGAAAAACATCTCCAGCATTTGTGACTATTTTGTCATTGTCAGCGGGGATGTTGACAAGCACGTCAAGGCCATTGCCGACGCCATCAGCGACGGTTTGTCCGAAAAGGGCTTAAATCCCTGGCATATCGAGGGTGCCCGGGGAGGACGATGGATCCTGATTGACTATGTGGATGTGGTGATTCATATCTTCCAGAAATCGGCAAGAGAGTTCTATGCACTGGAGAAGCTGTGGGGGGATGCTCCGGTGGAAATTCTCGATTAATTCCCCTCGTCCATAATCAGATAATAAATAAAAACCAAAAATACATGAGTGTCCTGTTATGAGCAAGATTGATGTTGATATTACCGACAGTGAAAAGCTGAAAAGCAAGACTATTGCCGAGCTTCTCGGTATCGCCGAGGAACTGGATATTCCCGGCGTCTCCGGCCTGAGAAAATCCGAGCTGATTTTCAAGGTCATGGAAGCCGCCTCGTCCCAGCAGGAAGGCATGATCTTTGCCGAGGGAGTGCTGGAAATTCTGAATGAAGGTTATGGTTTTTTGCGCTCGCCCGATTATAACTATCTGCCCGGCCCAGACGATATTTATGTCTCCCCATCGCAAATCAAGCGGTTTGACCTGAAAACCGGGGATACCATCTCCGGACAGGTTCGCC
Source organism: Candidatus Zixiibacteriota bacterium (assembly GCA_016933955.1). Classification (NCBI taxonomy): domain Bacteria; kingdom Pseudomonadati; phylum Candidatus Zixiibacteriota; species Candidatus Zixiibacteriota bacterium. The sequence continues at coordinate 49,428 of JAFGTT010000031.1, read as the reverse complement.
CTCCCAAAGACAACGAACGGTACTTTGCCCTGTTGAAAATCGAAGCCATTAATTATGAAGATCCCGAAGCCGCCAAAAACAAAATCCTGTTCGATAATCTGACCCCTCTCTACCCCAACCAGCCATTCAAACTCGAAGTCAATGCCGATGAATTAACTACCCGCATCATGGACCTGATGACCCCGATCGGCATGGGTCAGCGGGCTTTGATTACTTCGCCGCCGAAAGCCGGAAAAACCATCATCCTGCAGAAAATCGCCAACTCCATCGCAATCAATCATCCCGATGTCAAGTTGATTGTTTTGCTGATCGATGAACGTCCCGAGGAAGTAACCGACATGAGACGTTCGGTCAGGGGTGAAGTGGTTTCCTCGACCTTTGATGAACCGGCGGAGCGCCATGTCCAGGTCGCCAATATGGTTCTGGAAAAATCCAAACGTCTCGTGGAACACAAGCACGACGTCGTTATCCTTCTCGACAGTATCACCCGGCTGGCCCGGGCCCATAATGCCGTCGTCCCCCATTCAGGGAAAATTCTCTCAGGCGGTGTCGACAGTAACGCCCTGCATAAACCGAAACGCTTTTTCGGGGCCGCCCGTAATATCGAGGAAGGCGGTTCACTGACCATAATCGGAACGGCTCTGATCGAAACCGGATCGCGGATGGATGAAGTCATTTTCGAGGAATTCAAAGGTACCGGTAACCTCGAGATGGTTCTTGACCGGAGACTGTCCGATCGTCGCATCTTCCCGGCTATGGATCTTAATCGGAGTTCAACCCGTAAAGAAGAATTGCTTCTGCCCGAGGATGTCCTGTCAAAAACCTGGATTCTTCGCAAATTCCTGGCTGAAATGAATCCGATCGAAGCCATGGAATTTCTCATCGACCGCATCAAGAAAACCAAAAACAACCAGAAATTCTTGAGTTCGATGAAAGACTGATGTTTTATTGGATTTTGATTGGGAGATTCGTTTAAGATTATCTGCGTGAAACTCCAGCGGTCACCGATGGGATCAATCCGCCCGCTTCAATAATCCTCAGGATAAAATCAGGATAAGGCTGAAAAAATTTCTCGCCCCCGGGAAAGGATATTTTCCCGCCGGACAGGTTTATCTCGATCTGCTGACCGCCGGCAAGCCCTCCCGGCATTTCCGCTTCTATAATCGGCAAACCATGATTGATGGCCCGTCGGAAGAAATACCGTCCGAACGAAACCGCGATTATCCCCCTGATCCCGGCGGCTTGTAAAGCCATTATTGCCGGAAGACTGTTATCCCCGATACCGAAATTGCGCCCGGCCACGATAATATCATCAACGTTTGACCGGGGATGGTCGGTGTCGCCAATCCCGTTAAATAAAAGCGCCGCCATTTCCGCCGGATTTAAGGATTTATTGCCTTCATCCGGATAAATCATCCGGGCGGATATATTATCACCCAGAAGAACAGTCCTTCCGGTTATTATCATATTCATATGATATTAATATACACACTGCACCCTGATGATGCAATATCCGAAAAATGTTGATCTTAATCCTTCTATAATCTTATGCGGCTAAACAGAATGACAAACGGGTTGCAAAATGTGAAGGCTGACCCTTATTTGAAATAACCGGTGGGATCGGTGATGACTCCCCGCAGGGCCGAAGCGGCGGCGGTGGCAGGTGACACCAGATATATTTCTGCTTCCGGGGAACCCATCTGCCCCCGGGAATTTTGATTGGTCGTGGCCAGACATCTCTCCCCGGCTGCCAGAATTCCCTGGTGCAGACCGGTACAACAACCGCATCCCGGGCTCATAATCATCGCTCCGGCTTCCACCAGGGCCCGGATCAAACCTTTCTTCAGCGCCTCAAGATAGATTTCCCGTGATCCGGGGAATATCAACAAACGCACTTCGGGATGAATTTTCTTATCCTTGATTATATCTGCGGCAATTCGAAGATCATCAAATCGGCCGTTGGTACATGACCCGATCACCACCTGGTCCACCGGCAGTCCGGCCCGATCGGCCACGGTCTCAACGTTATCCACCTTATCCGGGCAGGAAATCTGCGGCACCAGTTGATCGATATTGAATTCGTACGTTTCATCGTAAAGAGCATCCTTATCAGGCAGGGCCGGCCTGTACGGCATCTTGGTCCGGCCGGAAAGATAACGGCGGGTGATGGTATCGAATGAACATATGGCCGCCTTGGCATTCAACTCCATGGCCATATTGGTCATGGTAAAACGTTCCGAGATGGACATCTGGCTGACCGCGTTCCCGTTGAACTCAATCGCCCGGTAAACTGCCCCGTCACATTTCAGCTTACTGGCCACGAATAAAATAACATCCTTGGCAAAAACCCCGATTGGCATCCGGCCGTTGATAATAATCTTTATGGTCGGCGGGACTTTGATCCAGATTTTCCCGGTGGCCCAGATCGCCGCCATCTCCTCGGTATCGATCCCGGTCGCAAAAGCGCCGATACTTCCATACGAGGTCGCATGGCAATCGGTTCCAACCCCGAACTGCCCCGGAAGAATATGCCCCCGTTCGATAATCAACTGGTGCGAGATACCCTCCCGAACATCATAGAAATACTTTATATTCTGCCTTTTGACGAATTCCCTGATTGCCCGATGCCCCTCGGCCGCGGCCAGCGAAGAAACCGGGGCATTATGATCCAGGGCAATCACAATCCGGTTCGGATTCCAGACATAGCTTAATCCGAAACTTAAAAACTGCCTTATGACCTGCTCGGTATTATCATTCGACAGAGCCAGATCCGGCTCCGCTTCGATCATTTCCCCCGGTTCGACCCGCTCCAGTCCGGCCGTTTCAGCCAGGATTTTCTGGGTGATGGTTTGATGACCGTAATTCGCCTTCCGACCGGTACTTTTGCTGGGTCCGCCCAGATCCAGTTCCAACTGCTCCAGCTTCAAAAAGGCCGGCTTCTCTTTCAGGCCGTACTTACGCCGCCAGTTATAAAAAGCCGCTTTGGAAATCCCCAGTTCCAGACCGCACCGGTAATCATCACCGAATCGCTCCCACAGATCCGCGATTTCCTGCCGCGAAAACTTGGGGAAAGAATGCTTGGGAATATTTTTCTTCCGCCGCCAGTAAGCCACCAGTTGCGGCGAAATATTGCCCAGCCGCTCGGCAATCTTTTCGTCGGTCTTATAGAGTTTTTGAAGCTGGATCAACTCCGCTTTGGTCGGGATTTTCCGCCGAGGCATAGTCCATCATATCCTTTTTTCAGCTTTTTATAAATCATGTCAAGGGGAAAAGAGACGACTTCGGTGTCACAGATAACCGGCATGAAATTGGTATCCTCACTCCAGCGAGGCACGACATGCATATGAATATGCTCCGGAATACCGGCCCCGGCGCCATGACCCATATTCATTCCGATATTGAAAGAATCCGGATTGAAAGCCTCTCGCGTAACCTCAACCGTCACACGGATGGTGTCGATAAATTCGCACAGCTCTTCATGCGTCAGGGCACTCAGACTGTCGACATGGCGATTGGGAACCACCATGCTGTGACCCGAGTTATAGGGAAATCTGTTGAGTATCACGAATACTTTCGGGCCGCGATAGACGATCAGATTTTTCTCATCAGTTCGCTTTTTCAAACGATTACAGAAGATACAACCTTTTTCTTTCTTTCCCAGAATATATTCGGCGCGCCACGGAGCCCAGATATGTTTATTCCCCATAGATCAATAATATAATAAAACTCGCCGGATTTCAATCGGTTTCTCGGAACCGAAAGGCGACAAAATAAAAAAAGCCCCGTCAAAACGGGGCTTAATTTTAAGGAAATAACTCTAACCTGTTTTTTCCGTTTTCTTTTCTTTTTTCTTTTTCGGTTTTTTCTTTTCTTTTTTCGATGGTACTTTGCCTGGCATAACTTTCACCTCCTGTTATAATTAAACAAGATAGGACGAAAAAGAAAACATAAAAAATTTGGGCCGGGAATATTTATTCAACCGGAGATACTCAGGTTCTTGAGGTCGATATTATACTGCTTGATTTTGAGACGCAGGGTTGATTCGGGAATGTTCAAAATGGCGGCCGCATGTTTCTTAACCCCGCCCTGTTCCCTGAGAGCCTTAATAATGAATCGCCGCTCGTACTGGGCCAGATAATCGTAAAGTGAAAATTGGGCGTCAAAATTCACATCCGACGGCTGAGTCATCTCATATGAGTCTTCCCGATCCTCCCGGTCGAGGATTTTGCCGGAAAGCAGTTTAACATCGACAATCCCTTTTTCACCGGTCAGTAATATCAATTTCTTTATTTCATTTTCAAGTTCCCTGACATTACCCGGCCAGTCGAAGGTAATCAGCTTTCGCAAAACCTCCGGCGCGAATTTTACCTTTTCTTCCGCAAAGTGATCGATCAAAAGCGGAATATCTTCCCTTCGCTCACGAAGCGGCGGAATCTTAAAACATAGAGCCGTTAAACGATAATATAAATCCTGGCGAAACCGACCGGCCTCCATTTCCACCTTCAAATCCTTATTGGTGGCCGAAATAATACGAACATCGACTTTGATCGGCCGGGTTTCACCCAGACGGACAATCTCCTTTTCTTCCAGAATACGAAGAACCTTAGCCTGAATCGACAACGGCATGTCGGCTATTTCATCGAGGAAAAAAGTCCCGCCGTTGGCCTCTTCAAAGAGCCCCGTTTTGTCACGGTCGGCCCCCGTAAAAGCGCCCTTCTTATGACCGAAAAGCTCCGATTCCAGCAAGGTTTCCGGCAGGGCGGCGCAATTAACCGAAATAAAACGCCGGTCTTTACGGTTGGAACTGTAATGAATCGTCTTGGCCAGAAGATCCTTGCCGCTCCCCGTTTCACCCTCGATGGATATGGAGATATTGGAATTCACCACTTGCTGAACCCTGGCCAGCATTTCCAGCATCTGCTTGTTCTGGGTTATAATGTTGGGAAAAGCGGCCTCCTCCATTAACTGGGATTTCAACCTCCGGTTTTCTTCTTCCAGGAGAAACTTCTCGTATTCGGCCATCTTAAGAGAAATCAAATCGGCAAAACTGACCGCGAAATTTAACTCCTTCTGCCCGAACGGCCGGAAATCCCCGTTCGATGACAACCGGTCAAGATAAACATAGCCGGAAACCTGTTTCCCCATCATAAGCGGAATTACCATAACACTCGAAATGACCTCGTTCCCTCCCGGTTGGAGAAGATCGTTTATGAACGGGTCTCTCCGGCTGTCAAGAATCAGCGTCGGTTTGTCCGGATTAAATTCCTCGCCCAGCAAATCATCGAATTGCTGGATAAAGCGGCGGCGCTGCAATTGCGTTAAATCCAGATTGGTCAGGGCATCATGAGCCTGTTGCCCGGCCTTGTAAATAATCACCCGGCTGGCTCTTGTCCGCTGACTCAGTATATCAATTATATTCTGGATTTGGCCCGTTTTCAGGTTCGAATATTCCGTCTCGGTAAAATAATCCCCGAAAATCTTGAATTCATTATCGGCTGAAAGTGATGCCGTTACCGCTATCTTGGATAATTCCTGTTTGAATAGCCGGACCGATCGAATCTTGGCCTTCTCAGAAATGTTTTCAAAAATCTTTTCGCTTTCCAGCAAATTTCTAAAACCGCTGGAAATTCTTGAATATTGACAGCAAAGAATGCCCTGCCGGAATCTGGTTTCAGCCGACCAGTAGAATAATTTCAATTGGTTAAAAATCCGGAACGCCTCATCGAACAATTTATCAATCTTGCTCAATCCTATTGTCTTGGATTGACTGGCAATCCTGGCCTGGATCAACAACGCCCGGCCCAAATCATAAGGATCACCGACTTCGCGCAGAATCTCAAGACCGCTTTCCGAATATTCAAAAGCCGAGGGATTATTGTCGCGAGCCGAAAAAATCTCGGCGATTATCATCCGGCTCAAACCTATTTCGGCTTTTTCTCCCAGCCTGGCCGCCAGATCAAGCGCCCGCTGGGCCAATGTCAAAGCTTCATCAAGATTATCAAGAGCCAATTCCACTTGAGCCATCCGGCGCGTTATCTGGGTAATCAAAGCCGATTCCGGGGCCAGTTCCCGGCCAAGATCAAAGGCCCTTGTCAAAACCTTTCGGGCCTGAATCATATCACCCAGCTCAAAGGCCAGTTCACCTTCAAGCTCAAGCATAATAATCCGGTCCCGGCGGTAATTATTGGCCTCAATCAAAATCTCGGCCGCCCGGAATTCCTGCGCCGACTGGTTAAACTTTCTCTGTCTTAAATAAAGGTGCCCCAGCGAAAGATAGCCGCGGGCTATTGATAGCGGTTGATTGAGTTCCCCGGCCAGCTTCAGGGCCGTTCCCAGATGATCCTCGGCATTCTGCCAACCACCGGCCAGAAGCTCGATTCGGCCAAGGTTGCCGATCAGTTCGGCCATACGAATATTGTCGCCCCGCGATAATTCGATAGCCTCGGTAATGAATTCAATTGATTTGGAAAAATCTCCGCGAATATACGCGAGCTTGCCCAAACCGTTCAGCGCCCCCACCATACCAATGCTGTCATCGGCCCTTCTTAAAAAGGCCAGCGCATCCTGAGCATACCTCTCGGCGTTTCTAAAATCACCCAGACCGGAATAGTTCCTGTACAATAACAGAAATAACTGCCCCACCCGCAGGTGGAAAGCCGAGGAGGCCAGCAACTTGTTGGCTTCCAGCCCAAGTCTGATAGACTCCTTGTAATTCCCGGAGTGAAGCTGATCGGTCGCCTGAAGTAACAGATAAAGCCCTCGCTCGAATCCCTCCGATTTAAAATCATCAGGAGCCAAGGCTTTCAGCTGCTCACCGGCGAGATCAGGCTTTCTTTGGCGGTATAGCTCCTCAATCTCAAGCAGCCTGGTATCAAAACTTGCATTTTGATGTGAGGTTAGGCTCATTTTTTCTTCTTAATTATTTTGCATTGGTTCTGGTAACCACACCTTCACTTTCACCCGCTTTAACGACGTCTTTGGTATCCGCATGCACCCCTGGAATATTGTCATACCAAATGATAATATCCAGTATCGGTACGAACTGAATAAAAATATACGGCTCCGTATTACCGCCGTTCGCCCCGCCGGTAGCGGCCGTCAGTCGATTGAACGTATCCCCATACTTCAGAGAATCCTCGACCGTTCCATGGATACCTCCACTGGAATTATCGTTGTCCTCATCCCACGGGTATTCATCTTCACCAAACACGACCGGGGCGTTGAAGCAGATGACAACCAGGACCATAGCAAATATGATTGCCAAAGCCTTGGTTAGTTTCATATACAGCTCTCCTACTCTATCAGTGCTTTCAAAGGAATTTCACTTTATACACCCTTTGAAAGCCATTTTTAATTAATAAACTTCCTTAAAATACCAGCCAAAATTAAGAGATTCACCCTTTAAAAGGAAATTAGTGAATTGATCAATAATTGTCAAGCAATATTTGCGCCGACGCAATTATTGCGAATTCGGCTATCGAATAAACTTGCGGGCCAGCCATGATTTGTTAACATAGATCGCTTTGGATGGACACAATTCGTGACAACACCAGCAACTTATACATAAATCATAATCAAAAATTGGTATTTTATCCCCACCAAGACGTAACGCCCCTGTGGGACATGAATTTACACAGGTACTGCATTTTGTACAGGTTCCGGCATCTATGGCCGGCCTGATCCAGATAAAAGGTCCCAGGATGGCCACCACCCCTCCCGGCAATAATTCCATTTTGCGATTCGAGGTAAGTTTGAAATCAGGGATTTTAACCGACTCAAGAGCCTCGCCGACAATATTAATGGCCTCCAGATAGCCGATTCCCAAACCGGCCTCGGAGGCTATTCTGGTGGTTGGTACCCGATCCGGTTTCAAACCGATAATCTCCGAAGCCACCGCGTCGACCGCCACCGGATCATGTGAACCCAGCAGAAGATTGGTCCAGCGCGGGGTCCCTGATGACGGGCCATCCCCTTCCATAGATAAAACCGCATCCATTATTGTCAGAACCGGGGTCTTTAACGAGAGAATATCCACAATCACCTCGGCAAAATGATGCGGTTTGGGATATTCCTTATGATAGTTGCCTTTGCGAAAACCCGGAACCAGACCGAAAACATTTTTTACCGCCCCGGTCAAAAGAGTCAAAACATGGGTTTTTAATTTGGGAAGATTAATAATGAAATCGGCCTCAACCGCCGGTTTGGACAGATAATAAGCCCGCCCGTTACATTGAAACTTCTCCACCCCCGCGGCTTCGAAATTGACTAATTCCAGTCCCTCTCTCTTAGCCATCGCCAGCATCCCGGTATTCTCCCAGACCCGCCTGATTCCTCTTTTGGCACCGCCCGGGCTGTCCCCCACAATCACGTCCGCCCCAAGATTTCTCACCTGACGTGCCACCGCCGCGACCAGTTCCGGGTGCGTTGTTATGGCCCGCGCAGGATCCTTGGCGGAAATCAGATTAGGCTTTAAAAGAACCTTTGAACCCGGTTTGATAAAACGATCCAATCCGCCCAGCAGTTCCAGAAGATTCTGAACCCGGGGCTCCAGGATATGTTCTTCGTAGCTGTCACATTTTACTATGGCAACGCGGGGCGGTGAAGGTTCATTCATCATTTATATATTACGGGTAAATAAACAAATTTGAAACAGAGAAAAGGCCCCTCAGGCGGTATTTAATCGAATTATCGGCAGGCATTCCAATATCGTTCAAAACGAATGGCCCTCTTCATAAACGGATCGTGAACCGTATTAATCCATTTTACCGATCAAAAGTTAAAACCTTTTGCCGTAAATCGGATATTTGGGATCATCACGTTCCAGCTCGAATCCGGCTTTTTCAAAAAATCGTTCGGGGCCGGTCCAGAGATCCTCCACGGCCAGGTCCTTTCCCCGGCGCGGGAAGGCCTGAACATATTTCACTCCCTTTTTTTGTAAATCTTTCAGGACCTGTTCCAGCATATACCGGCCCAGGCCTATTTCACGGTATTTCGGGATTATAATAAAACAGGTTATCGCCCAGGCATCGGAATCACGAGCCAGTTTGTATTCCAGAACCAACTTATGCAACCTGTCCCGGGGGCCGACCTGGCACCAGCCGATCGGTTTGTCCCCGTCGTACATCAGGTATCCGTCGTACTGCTCGACATCGAACAACTGCTCCCGCATCCGCCGATTTTCCTCGGCCGTACGCTCCATCCACCCCTGCCAGGTAGGTGCCCACCAGGCCACGCAATAGCACCAGCCATGACCGTTCTCTTCGGAATGAACGCGGAAAAAATCATCGACATGTCCGGCATCAAGCGCCATAACTTTCAAATCCATACCACCCTCCGTCCGAACTCACCCATCATGTTGGCCGTCTCTCGTCAATTCCGTCCATTTGCTCCCGGGTGTCATTGAAAAATAATAATATCTATCCGGCGGTTTTTGGCCCGTCCTTCGGCGGTGGTATTGGTCCCGACCGGTTTGTCCGGACCGTAACCGACGGCGCTGACCTTGTCGGCCGGAATCGACAATGACCGGCGAATGTACTGCATTACCGAAAAGGCCCGCATCTCCGACAGGCGCATATTGGTGGATCGATCACCCAGGTCATCGGTATGGCCCTCGATCATCAGTTTGGAATCGGGGAACATCTCCAGAATCTCCTCCACTTTGGTCAACAACCCGATATGTTCTTCCTTGATATCACTTGAACCGCTTGTAAACGACAAACCGGCCAGACGCAGAACAATATCATTGGTGGGATTGAAAAAGATTTCACCTTCGGTGGGATTGAGAATTTTCTTGGCCCGCGCGATCTTTTCTTCCTTCATGCGCCTCTCTTCAAGTTCCGAGGTCACTTGCTCGTGAGTTGATTTCAGTTCCTCCAGCTTCTCGGATTTATCATTCAGTTCGGATGACAACTGATCCTTGTTCTCCTTTATTTCCGCAACTGTTCGTTCCAGAACCCCGACCAGTTTTAATGGATCATCCCCCTCGACATCCATATCGAGCTTGAAAAAGATATTTTTCAACTGCGCCGCCAGTTTTTGGCTGGTTTCCTGGCTTGCTGCACGGGCCGCCTTGGTGGCCCGGATCGCCACAATCAGGCTTTCGGCGGCGGCCATCGGACCATTATCAAAGGGAAGATTCTCCAGACCCATCTCCCGGCCGACTTTTTGCATCTCGATTTCATATACCAGCATCAGCCGCTCCCAGGCCTGGTCATTACGCTCCAGAGATCGGACCTGCTGGGCAATACTCGAGGCATGAGTCGCTTCGTACTCAGACATCTTTATCGCTTCCACCGATTCGGTCCGGTTATAACGATCCTTATTAAGAATACTGTCGCAACGGGTGTAAGCCGTCCGGGCTTTATCCAGTGAAGTCGGTGCGTATTTGGTCGCCTCATCGGTCACCGCCTTTTCCACATAACGCGCCGCGGCTCCCATTATATCGGCCTTGATTGCCTGGAGCTCGGCAAAATCGAATAAGTTCACCGATTTCTCGGCCTCCTTGATGCCGCCGTTAACATCCCCGTCCTCGACCTTTCGGGTCGCTTTGACAAACTGCTCCTCGGCTTTCTGGTACTCCGTAATAGCCAGATTGGGTGCTTTGGCCGCAATGGCCTTATTGCGTGGTTCGAGGTACTCCGAGAGAGATAATTTGGTCACACCCGTGATCTTAAGGGCATTCTCGGCGTATTCGCGAAACTGCTCGGCCAAAGAGACAATGGTCTGCTCCTTTTTCTTGCGGTCGATCGCCATCCGAACCTCACCCAGTTTTTTCTCGGCATCGGCAAATGCTTTGGGAGCGAATATCGGCGCCTCGACAATTCGGGTTGAATCATAAAGCGTTTCCAGCTCCCGCAAATTGACTCCGGCTGTCGCCGACATGCCGCCGGTCAACGCGATAAAAATCAACATAAAACAATAAATATTGATGATTTTCCTCATGATAACACCTCTTAAGTCTTTTTATTGATATCGGTCAATATTAAAACCGGAATGACTCCAAGACAATAAAAAAAACATCCCTCCCGAGAATATCTTCCACAGCATCAATTAATTAGGCCGTTTACGGCCGTTTTTTCCGCTGTACCAGATAGACTCCAAACACTATTAAAGCCGCCCCCAGCGCCAAAAAGATGGATATTTTTTCTCCCAGAATCGACCCTGCCGCAACCGTCGTTACCACCGGTTCTATATACAAAAATACACCCACTTCCGTGGCGCCCTTGCGTGACAGTCCCTCCAACCAGAACCAATGAGCTATCCCGAGACAGAAAACACCAAGAAAAATTAAAACCAGAATTACCGATACGGGCAAACCTGTCAATTTCTCAAACGGAGTGAAAGCGATCAAATAGAGTGTCAAAAGTAACATCGGAATCAGAAGAATGCTCACCGAAAGTGAAAGCGGATTAATCACTCGTGAAATATTCCTGGTCAGAATCGTATAGGCCGACCAGGTAATACAACTCCCGAGAATAATCCAGTCACCGACGGATTCCAGCCAGTCCAGATTATTCAAATGCCCATCGGAGACCAGCAATAAAACTCCCAGGGTGGCTGTCAGGATTCCCGTGATTCTCTTCCACGTTAATCTTTCTTTCAGAAAGAAAAACGACAGGATAGCAATAAATACCGGGATGGTGGCAATCAGCCAGGCGGTATTGGTCGCTGAAGTATATATCAGGCCAATTGCCTGAATAACAAAATGCACTCCCAGCAGAAGCGACGCGGCAATAATAATCAACCCCTGGCGGCCGTCGAAGCTGATTTTCAAGCCCTTTCGCCGCATCACCAGATATAATACCGGGAATCCCAGAAGCAAACGCAGGGCGATTATTTCCGGCGGAGTAAGATAGTCAAGGGCGATCTTGGTCCCCACAAAGGACAACCCCCAGAATGTAACTGTCAGCAGTAAAAGCAGATTAGTCATAAGCCGCCGGACCTTTAAGTAGCGCGCTGATCCTCACCGGTCTGCCGCTGATGACCCGGACCGGGACTCCGACCACGGGTCACATCGCGGATTACAATCCCCCGGAGCAACCGTCCCAGAATGTCAGCCCCGGTTATTATGCGCCGGTCATCGCCCCAGAGCAAAATAATATCCTTATCGATTACATCATCTTCATAATCCTTCGGTTCGACTTTTAACCGCCAGACCACTTCTCCCAGCTCGGTGTCGGCCTGTCGGACAATAATAGGCCGATGGCAGTAATCATACGGGTTGCAGGTGGAACCGCCAAACAGGGCCGCCCTCAGAAAACCATCGGAGTCAAGAACCAAAAGCGGATCACCGCCGGGATCAGTCAAAATGACCCATTTTTTCCCCGAGGACTCAACCTGTTGCAAAAATATATCCTCCGGAGACCTGTCAAACTTAGGGAAAACCGGACGGTTGCCTTCCACGTGAAGACAGATAACGCTTTCCGTATCGATTGGTTCCCCTTCCTCCGAAATAGCCAGATCATCGAAAACCAGGAAATTAAGAGCCCCGATTCCCTCCAGTCGATCGACATCGGATTCATCAGAGTCGATATGCCTTTTGATCATTTCAAGGAGATGACGCTCGCGGAGAAAATGGACGCCCTCCGGACCCAGCCAGGAATCAAGAATCATCGAGGATGGCTTGGCCAGCGGGTACAGCAAAAAACGGTAAAATTTGAGCACCGGATAAAGCCTTGAGGCTATTCTCAGCGCGTGTCGCGAAAAATATGCTTGGGGCAGAATCTCGCCTATGAAGGTAATCACCACCGTTGAGAAAATGAACGCCCCCAATCCGGTCAGAATGGAATTGGACAGGATCGCCAGAAGGGTGTTGACCGCCACATTGCCCCAGAGGATGGTTGTCAGGGTAAGATTGGTATCACGACGCAGATTGAGAACCCTGCGGGCGGCCTCGTTGCCCGATTCCGATTCTATTTCGAGACGCAATCGGGTTATACTGAATACGGCCAGATTCAAACCCGAGAAAATACCTGATTGAATCAGGCACAGGATGATTGCCACCACCGTTATTAATTCCATGCTAGCCTCATCTCCGTGTCAATCAAAAACCATTTTAAAATCCCCAGCGGGCCGGCCAGCCCCGGACATCAACATGCACAAAGGGACCATGACTGGCGGTTTTTTTATATCGGGCCAGCCCGCCCCTCAAATACTCATAACCGGGTATTGCAAAAAGTTCATTGATGATGTCATATACTATGGCGGCATCTTTCCAATTGATTTTGCCGTCACGGTTAAGATCATCCATCATATTATCCTTCGGTCTTTCATCGATAAATATATCGGCCGCGCCGCCCCATTGATGCCGGCTGTATTTCACATTCCCGATCTGCCGATTATAATAAGGCGTTCGAAAACCGCTCAGGATCGAAAGAGTCCGGCAATAATAACCCTTTTCATTTATCTTCTCCAGGATAAGTTCCAGTTTGATCAGAAGTTTTTCCCGAAGAACCATATACCTCGGATAATCTCCACTCTGCTTGCAGATAAACTGCTTTAATGTAAAATGCGGGGTTAGACGGGTATTTTCGACCTCTCTGGTAACTTCAATAAATCCCTCCGGCGCTTTGTACGAAGGAAGATCCTTGTACCATTTTTTCGGGTACTTACCGATCCGGTACCCATTCTGATATTCTCCCTCCATCCTCGCCATGGAAACCATCACAAATACATTGAGAATTATTGAATCAACCGGCGCGGAACGGGAAATTATGATTTTATAAAGCCCGCTCGTTTCCGGGGCCCGCCATTTCAGACTGCGCCCGGCCTGCGATAATATCAAACCGCCTTCCGCCTTATAACTGAAGATGCCGGAAGTACCCCGGCTGATTACTTCAACATTCAATTCCTCCCGGGGCATTAAAAACCGACTCATTATGGTATAGGGTGAAACCACACCGTTGAATTTGATCGCAAACCCGGCTTTGCCCGGTGGAAAATTGGACTCCTGAGCGGCCAAATGAATCGGGAGAAGTAACAGTAATATCACTATGAAGGGAATCAGAAACGCCGTCAATGGCCGACATCTTCCATGTCCATCCATAAACATTCCGTAATTAAAAAATTACCCCTGGTCCGCCTCCGGTGGATGTTCGGTCAGGGCCTCCTCAAGGACCGCATCCCGGTTATAAATATCCTTTCGGAAATTGATGGTCCCGTCCGGCGAGGCCCAGGCCGTCCAGTAAAGAAGATGAATCGGAACCGGTTCGGGGACGCGAATTGTCTTTTCGACCTTCATATCGATAGCGGCCAGCAATTTTTCCCGGTTCCATTGCAGATCTCCCCGGAGAAGGTATTCCGCCAGTTCCATTGGTTTCTCGATCCGGATACACCCCGAGCTGAAACTCCAAATTGTTTTGGAGAACAGCTCACGGGCGGGGGTATCATGAAGATAAACATTAAATTTGTTGGGAAACATGAATTTTATTCTGCCCAGGGCATTCATTGGTCCCGGCTCCTGCCGAATCCAGTAATCGAAATTGTGCTTGTCGATCCCGGACCAATCCACCCGGCGGTAATCAATTTCCTGCCTGTCCGAGCCATGTCCCTGAAACAGCTTCATATTTTGCTGAGTCAGGTATTCCGGGTCTTTTTTAACCATCGGAAGAATATCACTGACGGCGATATTAAAAGGGACATTCCAGTACGGGTTGACCACCATATAAGTAATTTTGTCGCTGAATACCGGCGTCCGGCGATAGTCTTTCCCGACAATAACCCGCATGGGAAGAACCACACTATCGCTCTCATAAACATCGAGTTCATAATTGGCGATATTGATAATAATATGCCTTCGTCCCAGATCCTGGGGCAGCCATCGCCAGCGCTCCATATTGAGAATTATCTGCTCAATCCGTTTTTCCACCGGGATATTCAGTGTCACCAGGGTTTCCTTGCCGACCACGCCATCCGGCTCCAATCCATTTCTTCTCTGGAATTGAATGACCGCCTCCTTTAAACTCTCATCGAATAAATCGCCATCGCCCCGATTGCTGTCCTTGAGGTCACCCGAGGCCGCCAGACGGTGTCGTAACCGGTTGATTCTCTCTCCCCGGTCGCCCAGCTGCATTTTGGGGCCATCCGGAATATTCTCCCAGCCTCCGGCTACCGCCAGCATCCGGTATCCGGCCAATGCCCGGCGCATAGAATAATATCCCGCCTGAGGGGGTAGTAACGCTTTTAATGCCTCGCCTATTCTATTGCCCGCCAAGGCGCTATCAAGGGTGATTGCCAGATCGATCTCGCGAATATTGGCAAACCATTCCGGATCTATAGTCTGGGGATTCACCCGGCCTTTCAACAGATGTGAGCCGTAAGTCATAAAAGTATCCGTCAGAAGTAAATCCAGATCCGCCAGATAGCGAGGCAAAGAAACCGGAGATAACCGGCGGCCGCTCCTGATGTCCTCGATAATTTCCGTTATTTTTTTTAGATGATAATCGGACGAACGTAAACCTTCCCGGTCGGCCCGGTTTAGGACCTCGACCAGGGAATCGACCGCGGGCAGTGGCCCATTGTCATCGCTCCAGGCCGGAAAATAACTGCGCCGTTCATAGAAACCGGGCAACATCACCGATGCATAAATCAATTCCTCGGTCACCTCGATTTCGGGCGGTGTCCCGGCCGCTTCGATCCGGTCACGCAGATTCTCCCGGACTCTGTCCGAAAGAGCCCCATATAGCCCGCCATTGCCAAAGCAGTCGCTGACGGAAAAAACGCCGAATATAATAATACCGATAAATATCGTCCTTCGCATATTCAGTCTTGTCAGTGTTTTTATCGCGTCAAAATACATATATCAATGGTTACTACCCTTTAAATCTATTTAATCGGATTTTTTTGGACAGGGATTATAATTGGACCGGCTTCCCGGATCTGCCGAATCTTTCGGAAATATAGACCGCCGCCATAATCATGACCGCCCCGGAGATAATCCCTATGGTTATATCTTCCCGAAGAAGAACAACCGCACCAAGCATGGCGAATATCGGCTCGATGTACAAATAAATCCCGACTTCCGCGGCCGGTTTTTTCGCCAGCCCTTCCGACCAGGCCCAGAACGAAATAGCCAGACAACCGACACCCAGAAAAACCACCGAGATTATCCCATCAACCGGCATATCATAGACCAGGATCCCGCTGGAGATAAGACTGTACGGCACAATCACCGCCCCGGCCAGAGCAATCATCCAGAAAGTGGCTACCAAAGGATGGAGATGGCGGGTCAATTTTCGGGTGACTATGGTGTAAAAGGCCCATGTTACGCAACTGCCCAGGACAATCCAGTCGCCGGTCGAGGAGATCCAGTCGAGCGAACCCAGATCGCCCCCGGAAACCAGAAAAACCACTCCGGCCGTGGCCAAACCTATCCCGATTATCTGCATCCGGGAGATCGGTTCCCTGAGCAATATAAACGACAAAACAGCAATAAATATCGGGGCCGTGGTTAATATCCAGGCGGTATTGGTCGCGGTTGTGGTTATCATCCCGGTCGCCATTACCCAGAAATGAAGAAATAATATTGCCGCCGACAACAACAGGGTTTTAAACTGACCCTTCCATTTCAGCGAGAAACCTTTAAGCTTGATTATCACCAGCAGGGTGGCGGCCCCGAGAATAAAACGGGAGGCGATCAATTCCACCGGGGTAAGATAATTAAGTGAGTTTTTAATGGCGATATAGGAAAACCCCCAGAATAATACCGCCACAAGCAAATATATCGACATATTAACAGCGCCTACGTATATTGGGCGGAAAATATAAATTAATTTTATGGCAAAACAAGGAACTTTATATCTCTCTCTTTTTATTGCCACCTTCGCGGTTTCATGGGCCGCCATCCTGATCAAGCTGGCCGGCGCTGAAGCCCTTCCGACCGCCTTCTATCGTATGGCTTTTTCCTCGGTTCTGCTGGCCCTCCCCGCCCTCCCCGGAATCCGCCGGACCCTCGGTTCCCTGTCCCGTCGCCAATTAATCCTGCTGGTCATTTCCGGATTGGTCCTGGGACTCCATTTTACCGTTTGGGTGACCTCGCTGTTCTATACCACCATTTCCAATTCGACCATCCTCGTGGCCACCCAGCCGATCTGGGTGCTGATTCTCGAGGTTGTTTTCCTCCGGGAAAAAATCAAACCCCGGTCAATCATCGGTATGGCTGTGGCCATCGTCGGCATGATAATTATTTCCCGGGGCGATTTCAGTCTCGGCCGTGAATTCATTATCGGCGATCTGCTGGCTCTGGCCGGGGCTGTCTTTGCCGGATTGTACCTTTTCATCGGCCGTCAACTGCGGGCCAATATGTCCAATCTCGGTTACGTTTTCCCGGTCTATACCATCGCCGCGGTCACCCTGTTGATAATATCCCTCTTTTACAGGCTTAACCTGATTTCTTACCCGGCCCAAACCTGGTTTATCTTTTTGCTTCTGGCCCTGATTCCCACCCTGGTCGGCCATACCATGTATAACTGGCTGTTAAAATATGTCTCGGCCCATCTCGTGGCCACTACCATTCTCGGCGAACCGATCGGCGCCACCATCCTGGCCATTTTCTTTTTCGATCAGATTCCCGGCTGGTGGACCCTGATCGGCGGGATACTGATTCTTGCCGGTATCTTTATCGTCCTTAAACGAAAAAAAGAAACCCGGGTGATTATCCCGGAATAGGATTCGATTGCATGGTGCATTTTACGATCAGCGGTATTGAGACTTACTGGTGGCTTCCGGCCCTGGTCGCCTTCGGTATCTCGACTTTAACCTCGATGAGTGGTGTCTCCGGGGCCTTCCTGATACTGCCTTTCCGGGTCAGCATCCCCGGCCGTACTATCAAACTGATTCTGGCCGGATTTATGATTTTCATTGCCGTCGAAGACACCGGCGTCTTGTTCTATCGGTGACACCTCCTGTCACTATCCGTATTTATTATTGACATACTAATCCCGTCATGTTAAAATATTATATCTTTCTTGAATTCAGGAGGTGCGAATTGAATTTCAGAATTATTGGACAGGCTATTATTATGTCCATATTTCTTTTTGTATGGGCCGATTGTCTGGCCGGCACGCCGCCGAAAGATCCAAGCGTTTTCGGCATCAAGTTCGGCTATTACGGCAATGGTGATATCGTGATCGATAATTTTGATTATAACCCGGATGATGATGTTTGGGGCGGAATCTATCTTGACTATCCCATCCATAAAAAATTATATCTCGGCGCCGCTGTAGATATTATCCAGTTCGAGTACTGGGATGACAAATACTACATTCTGGACATCAGCCTGGTCACGAAATTCAGAATCAAAACCAATGACCCGGACCTTTTCCTCCATCCCGCCGTAGGGGTTGGCTATGCATGGGCGCAGGATATTCCAAATTATGGGGAATCGGATTATTTAACCTTCCAGTTTTTCATGGAGATGTTGTATAAACTTACCGCGAAGCAGGGTCTGGTTATAGATATGGGATACCTGTGGGGACCGAACGGTGGTAATGACAGACACGATATTACATTCGGTCCGATGTTTATCTTTCGCGGCGGCCTTGCATTCTAAATCTCTCGCCGCCGCATAACTCGCGTAAGTTATTGTGGTATTATGATATATCGAGACACCTCGGCTATTTTCTGCCGCTTTTTTAAATAGCCGATCGGGTTGTTTTTTAAACAATATTATTCTCCCTGAAACAATTATCCCTCTATCGGTGTTAAAATAACCGTATATAATTGAGGATATTTATTGTCCGCTTTTGAGGAGTTTTATATGAAAAGAAATGCCCGGAAACTGGTCCTGCTATTAGCCGTAATGATTCTCCCGATAGCCGGAATGACCCATCCGTTCAACGGTAACATCCCCGGCGGAGGACATCATAATCCCGGATCCAATCAGCAGGTTCCCCCTCCGGCATCATGGAACGATGCCCACCATGATCATGGAACCGATCAGTCCGGCGATGACCAAACCGGTTATCACGGTGACCATGACAGTACAGTCAAACCGGCAACGGTTCCCGAACCGATTACCCTGGTTCTTTTCGGTCTGGGTATGGCCGGTCTGGCAGTGACGCGTCGTCGCGATATACTCGGTTGATATTTCCTTACAACTTCCACTTCCTATTATTTCCTACCCTTTCCCCATTCCCTGCTCCCTCTCGTCATTCCTGACCCCCTTTTTTGTCATTCCCAGAAAAAGTCTGTCATTCCCGACCCGATCGGGAATCCATCTTAATCCCCTCTGACAGAGGGGTGGATCCGCCGGAGGCATCTATGCCGCAGGCGGAGACGGGGTGTGTCATCCAATCTGCTTGACACACCCCTACTTCAACAGCACCATCTTACTGGTATAACTTTCATCCCCGCTTTTCAACTGGTAAAAATACACTCCCGATGCCGCCGGCTGACCATTATCATTTGTACCATCCCAGAAAACATTATAACTGCCCGCCGGGAGTTCTTTCTTAATCAAGGTTCTCATTCTCATCCCGAGAATATTATAAATATCCAGCACTACATCCGATTGTCGTTAACCTAGCCCATCCAGCAGCAACCGCCTGAGGTTACCGAACGGGCCGCAAAATCATCGATCCCATCGCCGTTAAAATCCCCTTTCCCGGCAAATTCAGCACCCAAGTTACGCTGAGGATATGGGATATGTGCATTTTCAAGATAAATATCCGGAATCGAATCGGCTTCCGGGCCGCCAAGAAAAACACGCAATTCATAATAATAGAGGATATCATTGGAATAGCCGGTGATCAAATCAAAATAGCCATCATAGTTCAAATCGCACGAATTATCTGCGGAATTGGGTGGAACATAGCCTGAGGCTATATTGTCTACATTAACAATGACATCCAGTTGATTATCAAGGGCGGGGCCTCCGTAATATATCCCAAATGGATTATCTTATAGCCAAATACGCAATTGGAATCAGTATCCGGGATTACCATGAACTGGTTCAGGGAATCGATTCCGGCCTGCTCTGAAAATACCGCTCCTGTTATCCATTCGGCTCTGGAATAAGATCCAAAAAACACCAGAAAACATATCGCATAAAGCACTAATAATCGGCCCGATATTTCACTCATAACGGTAATCTCAATACTAATATACCATCTGATATTAATATAACATATTAGACTAAAATGTCAATTAACTAACGGACAGGCTGAACGGAGATAATTGAATTTATTCGAACAGGTTGGGTTGATCGGTCTTGTCTGTTTTCAGACCGAGATGCTTGACGGCCTCACGGGAAACCATCCGTCCCCGCCTGGTTCTCTGGAGATACCCGATTTTGAGCAGGTACGGCTCAACCACATCGACCAGCGTATCGACTTCCTCGTTGAGTGTTGCCCCCAGCGCCTCGATTCCGACCGGGCCGCCTTTATAGTACTCGACAATCACCCGAAGGAATTTGCGGTCAAGATTATCAAGCCCGATGCTGTCGATCCCCTCGGCATCGAGCGCCCGGCAGGCCAGCTCCGGGGTTATAATCCCGTCGCTCTTGACCGTCACGAAATCGCGCACCCTTCGGAGCAGACGGTTGGCCACCCGTGGTGTTCCGCGCGCCCGGCGGGCAATTTCCCCGGCCGATTCCGCATCGATCGTCACCTCGAGTAATCCCGCCGAACGGATTATTATTTCCCGGAGTTCCTCGGGCGGATAGAAATCGATATGATAGTACAACCCGAACCGGTCCCGGAGCGGCGGCGAAAGCAACCCGGCCCGCGTGGTCGCCCCGATCAGGGTGAACCGTTTGAGAGGAATATTGATAACTTTGGCGAAAGCTCCCTTGTCCACCACGAAATCGACCTTGAAATCCTCCATGGCCGGATAAATAAACTCCTCGATGGCCGGCGAGAGACGGTGAATCTCATCGATAAACAAGACATCGCCTTCCGACAGGTTGGTCAAAATCCCCATCAAATCACCGGTCCGGCTGAGTGATGGTCCCGAGGTGGCCACCAGGCGGCTCCCCATCTCGTTGGCGATAATATGTGCCAGGGTCGTTTTACCCAGGCCCGGCGGCCCGTAAAACAGGGTATGCTCGCAGGCCTCACCCCGTCTCCGGGCGGCCTCCACCGAAACCTTGAGTTTTTCCTTTAGTTTCTTCTGCCCGATGTACTCATCCAGCAGCTTCGGTCGAAGAGAAAGAATAAAAGATTCTTCCTCGGGAGAAATGATCTCCCCGGAAACTATCCGTTCGCGCGTCATTATTTGACCGCCTTGTGCGCCGCCGATTCCAGCGAGAATATAATCGAGATCAGTTTCTCGGTCGAATCGATTTTGGGATTGGCGGCCAGCGCCTTTTCGACCATTCGCGCCGCCTCGTTACGGTTGTACTGTAACTGGCTGAGAACTTCCACCGCCTCGTCGAAAATATCCGGTTGCTCCTTGCGCCCCGAGGTGAGCGGTTGCTCGGCCTTGGACAGCGCAAAACGGGCCATCTTCCCGTTAAGTTCGGCGATCACCTTCTCCGCCATCCGCCCCCCGATCCCCGGCAAACGGGTCAGCGTGGCGGCATCGCGGTTCTCGATAGCCGTGGCGATCGACCGGATCGGCAGGGTAAGCGATTTCAATCCCTTTTTGATCCCCAGTCCCGAAACCGTCGTAAAAAGCTGGAAAAATTCCTTGTCGACCGGTTTGGTGAATCCCACCAGCCGCGGATAATGGTTGCTCTTTTTGTCGCCCGCCTCGATATAGTACATCGTATGGAGCATGATCTCCCGCCCGGTATCGCGCGCTTCCTTGAGCTCGTTATACAGACCCGACGGGATCATCAATTCATAGTACAACCCGTTGATTTCGAGAGTAACATGATCCTCGGTCAAACGGCTGATTTTTCCATAAATCTGCGATATCATTTCATCTTCCCAGCAGAGCGTTATGATGACACAGGGCCGCCGCCAGGGCATCGGCGGTGTCGGCCGATTCCACCTCCCGCTCTAAACCCAGGGTGGAGCGGATCATTCTCTGCACCTGCATCTTGCTGGCCCGGCCGTTCCCGGTCAGTGACTTTTTTATTCGGGTCGAGGCGTACGATACCACCGGCAGTTTATTCCTTGCGGCCTGAAGAAAAACCACCCCCCTTGCATGACCCATGATAATAGCCGTTTTGGGGTGGGCATAATGGGAATAAAGCTCTTCGACCGCAATATAATCGGGCTGGAATTGCTTGATAATCTTACCTGTTTCCGCGAAAATTTCATCCAGTTTCGCTTCGAATTCAACATTGCGGCCGGTCTTTATCACCCCCGCTTCAAGCACCCGGGGCTTGGAGTCACAGGATTCAATAACACCGTATCCGGTAATATGCAAACCGGGGTCAATACCCAAAATAACCATCAATCCGCCAGCCGGCCGCCGGATGGCCTATCCCGCCAGTTTCTCCATGATACTGTCGGCAATATCGAAATTGGCATACACCGCCTGGACATCGTCATGCTCCTCAATTGCCTCGTACAGCTTGAGCATGGTTTCCGCCTGTTTCTCGTTGAGCTTGATAGTATTCTGGGGAATCATGGTGACTTCGGCGGATGCAACCGGTATCGATTTGGCCTCGATAGCGGCCCTTATCTGCTCCAGATCCATCGGCGGCGTGACTATTTCGTAAACCTCGCCCTGCTTGCTCATATCGGTGGCGCCGGCTTCGAGAACTATCTCCAGAAGGGTGTCTTCATCGACCACCGACGTGTTGACTTCAATGATACCGGTCTTGTCGAACATCCAGGCCACACAGCCGTTTTCACCGAGATTGCCATTGAACCTTGAGAACAGGTGCCTTATCTCCGCCACCGTTCGATTTCTGTTGTCGGTCAGGCAACTGATAAAAACCGCCACCCCGGCCGTGCCATATCCTTCATAAGTAACTTCTTCGTAATTAACCCCGGGCAGTTCCCCGGTGCCCTTCTGGACGGCCTTCTTGATATTGTCGGCCGGCATATTGGCCGCCTTGGCTGTCCCGATAGCGGTTCTCAGCCGGGGATTGGCATCGGGATCGCCGCCCCCCTGCCGTGCCGCCACGGTTATTTCTTTAATCAACTTGGTAAACATCCGACCGCGTTCGGCATCGGCTTTACCTTTTTTACGCTTTATGGTCGCCCATTTTGAATGGCCGGACATATTATCCTCCTGGTATATTTAAATACACGATTTTCAAATTCGTTTGTCGGTACTATCAATTAATGTTAATATTTTTGCATCACATAATCAAGAGGATAATGTCAAATGTGATTCCCCGCGGATTTATCGGGCATGATAACGAAACTAAGTTTGAAGGATCAGGAGAGATAATCAGTTCGCCGCATATCGGGCGGCCGCATCATCGTTGAGAACAATAATGGCAACCCGCCGGTTACGCGGGTCCAGGGGATCGGAGGCGATTTTGGGGATCCGGTCGGCATTACCGCGAATTTCGACAATCTGGTCACGCCTTAACCCGGACTCGTCCATCAGTTTGCGGGCGCTGTTGGCCCGGTCGGCCGAAAGTTCCCAGTTGGTATAATTGTTGGTGCCGTTATATGGTTTGCTGTCGGTATGTCCCTCGACTACAATATAATTGGGCAGTTGGCCGAGTTCCTGGGCAATGGCTTTCAAAAGAAGTGCCGCCTTATCCTTGAGCCGGGCGCTCCCCAGATCAAAAAAGTGGCTTTCTTTTTTATCCGATTCAATCAACTGAATCCGCAATCCTTCGGGAATCATTTCGATCTCAACGAAATCTTTAAGACTCTGCAATTCGGCGCTGTTCAAAATGGCTGATTGGATTCGCTCACCGGCATTTGACAGGGATTCCCGTTCCTGCTCCAGCCTGGTAGCCACGTTCGGTTTGCTGTTTTTAAAACTCTCGACCGGCGATTCACCGCCTTTAAGGATATTTTTACCCTGCCCCTTCATGAATCCGGCCGGATCCTGGAAATAGGCCTGAACCGCCTGTTTGACCGCATCGGACTGGGCCACCAGCCACATCACCAAAAAGAACGCCATCATGGCCGTGACAAAATCGGCATAGGCCACTTTCCAGGCACCGCCGTGATGCCCGCCATGGCCGCCCTTTTTCTTGACGACAATGACCGGTTGTTTTTTGGGTTCTTCTTCGCTCATGGATTTGCGTTATTTGGTTTTCGCGGCGCGGCAGGCTTCTTCCACCTCAACAAATTCCGGGCGAACCTCATTGGGCACAATCCGCCGCGCGAACTCGACCGCGATCGAAGCCGCAAAACCTTTATGGAAGGCCAGAAGTCCCTGCTTGAGACAGATATAATACTTGGCCTCGGTTTCACTCATATGACCGATATTCCGGGCTAGAGGTCCCACCACCCCGTAGGATAACAGAATACCCAGAAAAGTCCCGACCAGGGCCGCCCCGACTTTATGACCGATTTCCTCCGGCGGACCTCCGATGGCGCCCATGGTGATAACCACCCCTAGAACGGCCGCGACAATACCCAGACCGGGAAGGGAATCGGCCACCGTCGTCAGCTCGCTGGACGGTTTGATGTTTTCCTCATGATGAAGTTCCAGGTCCAGATCCAGCATAGCTTCCAGATCATGTTCCGGGATACCGCCCATGATGATCAGACGCATGGTGTCCGAGAGAAAATGCAGGGCGTGCTCATTTTTCAAAAATTTCGGGTACTTCGTCAGAACCGAGCTTTCCTGCGGACGTTCGATATGGGATTCCAGTCCGACCAAGCCGTCTTTTCGAGCCACATTGAATAACTCATACATCATCACCAGCAGATCGGTATAGTCTTTACTGGTGGGACCGGAACCGAAAATCCCCAATAACTGGGAGATCATTTTCTTCATCATTTTCACCGGCGTCGCCGTTAAAAGAGATCCCAGTGCGGCCCCGCCGATAATAAGGAATTCCGCCGGCTGAAAAAGGACCAGCAGATGGCCCTCCTCCATCATATACCCCGCGATTACTGAGCCCAGCACGACGATTAATCCGATGATTGCTAACATGACACCCCTAAGTTGCAAAATTGGCTGCTCATTTAATTATCGTCATTTTGGGCATTTTCTATAGAATTAAGGCCCAGCGACTTATTGCCGATTTAACTGTTGTCCGAATCTCAGTTATTGACTAAAATAAGGTTACTATGAAATGTCCGTTTTGTGAGATAATCGAAAAGAAAAAACCGGCCCGGGTCTTTTTCGAGGATGAGACGGTGATCGTCTTTGCTGATATCTTCCCCAAAGCCGAAATTCATCTTCTGGTTTGCCCCAGGATCCACTATGAAAGGCTGGCGGAATTACCTGAAAATCTACTTTTAAGGCTTCTGGATACCATAAAAACCATCGCCGCCCAGCTTGGTCTGGAAAATAACTTTCGTCTGGTATTAAATAATGGCGCGGCCGCCGGCCAGATTATCGAACATATCCATTTTCATTTCTTGTCCAATGCCGGGGGGGTAAAGCTTAAGTTTAAATCTTCGATCTAAAAGGAAGTATTTTAGAAATCTTCAAATATTATGTTGACATCATATGTAATTGTGTTATAATTGATTGCTATGGTATATTTTTCGCCGAAATGGCCCGAAAGGAGGGATGATATAGATGACGGGTGTTAGGGTTCGTGATGATGAATCATTCGAAAGAGCCCTGCGCCGCTTCAATAAGTTTTGTGAGAAAACCGGCATTCTCTCAGATATTAAGAAGCGTCAGCACTTCGAAAAACCGTCTGAACGACGGAAACGAAAGCTGAATGCGGCTCGCCGCAAAATGCGCAAGCTTCAAAAGACAGATGAGTAACCTCTATGTCGCTCTTGAAAAAAATTGACGACGATTTAATTAAAGCCCTGAAGGCCCGTGAGCAGGATAAAGTCACTCTCCTTCGGGGCTTAAAATCTGATATTAAGTATAAGAATATCGAAAAGGGTGAGGAACTGACCGACGATGATATCGTCGGGGTGTTATCGGCCGCGGCCAAAAGACGCAGGGACTCGATCGAGCAATTCCGCGCCGGCAACCGTATGGACCTGGTTGAAAAAGAATCGACCGAACTGGAACTCATCCGGCAATATCTCCCCCAGCAACTTTCCGAGGATAAACTCAGGGAAATAATCCGGGAATCTATCAGGATTACCGGTGCGGACTCCCCGGCCAAGATGGGTCTGGTCATGAAAGACCTGATGCCCAAAGTCAAGGGCCAGGCTGATGGCAAACTGGTCAATCAACTGGTGCGCGACCTGTTGTCCGGGGGCGGTAACTGACTCAAACAGAAATTTATTGGCCATAAAGGAGTGTGGCAATGAATTATGTTGATATAATCCTTCTGATTCTTCTGGTAGCGGCGGTCATTATCGGTTCTAAAAAAGGACTTGTCAGGGAACTGATGGCCCTGGTCGTCCTGACCGCGACCGTTATCGTCTCCATCAATTATATTGATATAATCGCTACCAAAGTCTATGAACAGCTGGGCGGCTCCCCGCTTTTGACGGCTATTCTGTCATTCATTATTCTGCTGGCTTTTGTATACGCCGTTTTCAAACTGCTCGGCATGCTTTTCTACAAATTCGCCAACCTGCAGAGGCTGGGGAAAAAAGATCAGCTCGGGGGGGCTTTTGTCGGTGCTTTGAGGGGCTGGATGATTCTGAGTTTCCTGACCTTTGTTGTATTTCTTATCCCCATGCCCGACCGCTTTTATACGGATTTCGACCAATCTTTCCTCGGACCGACCTTTGCCAAAACCCTCTCCTCCCTTTATGAGGGAAGCTCCACGCTTCACCCCAAAAATCCCAGTTTCATGGTTAAGGTGGAAAAAACCCTGTTGCAAAAACCGTCCGCTGATCTCTCCAGTACCGATCGGCAGGAACTCTCCAAATCGCGGGAACAGGTTTACCGGGTAATTTACCAGATGGACCGCTATTTCGGATCCCGGGAGTCGAATTAATCAAATAAGCTGTTTGATAAACGGGATAAATTCTTATATTTGAGCCGGTAATTTACCGGCTTTTTATTTATTATGTACCATGATACACGGTTTTGACAGACATACCCTGGACGTCCTGGAATATTTCAAAATCCTTTCCATCTTGAAAGGTCTCTGCCTGACGCCCTACGGAATCGACCTGATCGACCGCACCGGCCCGTCGGTCGATCCGGAATCGATCTGCGTCCGGCTCGATGAAGTCACCCAGATGAAAGATATCGTTCAATTCGGCGATGCCTTTCCCCTGGCCCGTCTTGAGGATGTTACCAAATTGATTGTTCAGTCCCGGACTCAGGGCATGCGTCTCGATCCCAAAGATATTCTGAAAATAAGGGAATTGATAGATATCTCCGCCGAACTGCATGATTATGCCCGCTCGGAACGGCAGAATTTCCCCCGCATTACTGAATATCTGACCGAGTTGCATCCCTTTCCGGAGATTAAATCAGAAATCGTTAAAACTATCGATTTCAACGGGGAAATCCTGGATGGTGCCTCGCAGAAATTAAAACAGCTTCGCCGCGATATCGGCGAAACCCGACGAAACTTGATCCATCGGCTCGAACATATCCTCCAGGAAAAAGCCAAATCCCCCGGGTGGCAGGATGATACCGTTATGCAGCGCGATGGGCGTTATGTCATCCCGGTTATCGCCGGGCAGTTTCATCACAATTCCGGCATCATCCACGACCGCTCCCAATCCGGGGCTACTCTTTTTGTCGAACCCAACGAAGTGGTCGAATCTAATAACCGGCTGGTTCATCTGATGCAGGATGAAAGGCTGGAAATCGACCGGATTTTAAAACATATCACTACCCTCATCGGTGAAGGCTCATATCGACTCCTGGCCAACTGCGAGTTGATCGGGATTCTCGATTACATCCATGCCGCCGCGGCTTTTTCCATCAAGACCGATGGCCGGCAGCCGCGGCTGATAACCGGCGGCAAACTCCATTTGATGCGGGCGCGGCATCCCCTTCTCTGGTACTATGCCGGTAATAAAAAGGAAATTGTCGCCAATGATTTTTTTCTCGATGATTCCCGCCAGGCATTGATTATCACCGGACCCAATACGGGGGGTAAGACGGTGGCTCTTAAGACGGTTGGACTGCTGGTCTTGCTGGCTCAGTCGGGCCTGCATATCCCGGCCGGCGTCGATTCCGAGATAGGCATCTTTAAAAGCGTTTTTGCCGATATCGGCGATGAACAATCGATCGAGTTATCGCTTTCCACCTTTTCCTCGCACATCCGGCAGATTATTTATGCCGTTTCCCATGCCGGTTCTGAAAGTCTGGTTCTGCTGGATGAAATCGGGGCCGGTACCGATCCCAAGGAGGGTGCCGCCCTGGCCGAGGCCATCATCCTCAAACTGATTGGCCGCGGAGCCAAATTGATTGTGACAACCCATTATTCCCAGTTGAAAACCCTGCCCATGATTCAGCCGGAAATAGAAAACGCTTCATACGAATTCGACCGGGCTTCCCTCCGCCCCACCTTCCGCCTTCAGGTCGGCATCCCGGGCGGATCCTATGCCGTTGAAATCGCCCGGCGCCTCGGCCTGCCCGAGGATATCGCCGGCCGCGCGGCCCAATTGCTTGGCAAAGGCGAGCGCTCCCTGACCACGCTGATAGAATCGCTGGAAAAGGAGTTGTCGATTCTCCGTCATGATAAAACCGCGCTGGAGCAGAAACTGACCAGCGCCTCCCGGCTCGAGGAGCAGTACAATACCCGGATAAATAACCTGGAAGTTGAAATCGACGAGATAAAGAAACGTCATCTCGGGGAACTGGAATCAACCCTCTACGAATCCCGGACAGAAATCGAGCGCCTGGTCAAACAGATCCGCGAGAGCAAGGCCTCGAGTGAATCGGTCAAACAGACTCATAAATTCCTGAAAGATCGCGCCGCTAAGATAGATCATCTTAAGCACAAATATATTCCCCGAAAAAGCCGCCCCGACCAATTGGAACCCGGCGATATGGTTTTGATAGATTCCCTCCGCAGAGAAGGTGAATTCGTCGGTCTCGCCGGTGATGACCGGGCTAAAGTAAGAATCGGAAATATCATGAGTACCGTGCCGGTGACAGAACTCAAAAAAATCACTGATTATAAAAAAGACTCCGGAGCGACCGGAGGCAGTGTCGGAGCCCGCGATCTCTCGGCCCCCGGTCCGGAAATTCATCTTATGGGCATGACGGTGGAGGAGGCCAAAGAGACGCTGGACAAATTTCTCGATTCGGCGGTCCTGACCGGTTTGACTCAGATTTATGTCGTTCACGGCAAAGGGACCGGCGCCCTGCGTAAAAACCTGGGCGCTTTCTTAAAACAACATCCGGCCGTAAAAGAATTCCGTCTGGGCGATTGGAATGAGGGCGGCGCCGGGGTAACGATTGTGAAGCTGAAATAATGGCCGGTATTATTCCACAGGATATAATCGAACAGGTTCGCCAGTCAAGCGATATCGTGGATGTTTTAAGTCAGTACATCCGGCTAAAAAAACGCGGCCTGAATTATCTGGCCCTCTGTCCTTTTCATGATGAGAAAACGGCCTCATTCTCGGTCTCACCCCACAAACAAATTTACCATTGTTTCGGATGCGGCAAAGGCGGTAATGTTTTCACTTTCCTCATGGAACATGAAAATATGACCTTTGTCGAAGCGGTGCGCCATCTGGCCGCCCGCGCCGGAATTACCATCCCGGAGAAAAAAGTCAGCAGTGCCTATAAAGAAGAGCTGGAGCGGTTGCACTATGCTCACCAGGTGGCCCTTGATTATTTCCGCAAGACCATGCGAATCGAGCGCTACCGGCATCAGATTTCCCGGTACCTCAAAGAAACCCGCAAACTAACCGGCCAGTCGATCGAATTCTTTCAAATCGGCCTGGCCGGCGAAGAATGGGACGGTTTTCTCAACTATGCCCTGAAAAAAGAACTGTTCCCCAAAGAACTGGTCAAAGCAGGACTGGTCAGCTATTCGGAAAAAAACGATAAATACTACGACCGTTTTCGCCAGCGCCTGATGATCCCGATCTTCAATTTGAGCGATAAACCGATCGCCTTCGGCGGACGAACCCTGAGAAAAGGCGAACCGGCCAAATATGTCAACTCCCCCGAAACAATTTTATATTCCAAAAGTAATGTCCTCTATGGTTTAAATTTCGCCCGCCAGTCTATCCGGGAGAAAAACGAGGTTATTATTGTCGAGGGATATTTCGATTTGATTTCGCTTCATCAGGCCGGGATTAAAAATGTGGTGGCCTCATCGGGAACCGCCTTCACCGCGGCCCAGGCACGCCTTCTGGCTCGCTTCGCAGAAATGGCCTGCCTCTTTTTCGACGCCGATTCGGCCGGACAGACCGCCGCCGTGCGATCGGTTGATGTTCTCTATGATGCCGGGATGGAGGTCAAAGTGATGGTCCCCCCGGAGGGCGAGGATCCTGATTCCGTCGCCGTCAAAAGCGGCGCCGATGGTATTGAGAAAATCCGGGAACAGGCTCTTCCCTACCTGGAATTCCGAACCCGGGATATCGATTTGAAAAAACAGGGGATTATCGGAAAGGAAAAACTAATCAAGGAACTGGCCGAACTGGCCGGACGCCTCAGCGATCGAACCCGCCGCGATATTTTTATAACCGAAGCCGCTTCTATTCTCCGGGTTGATCCCGGTAGCTTTTTTAATCTGCTCGCTCCCGCTCTCAAACAGGAACGGCCGACGACTCAAATCAGGGAACCGCGCAAGGTCAATGATTTTGAACGTGATCTCCTCTCACTCATTATTAATTTCCCTGATTTCATTGATACCGTCCGGGGTAAATTGTCCTCTGATGATTTCCAGATGACTGAACTGGGACGTTTATATGCTCATATCCTGTCGGCTTACGAAACCGAAGGGGCGGTTACGGTTGATACTCTGGTGGATCTGCTCGAGGATAAATCCCTGATTTCCGATCTGACAGCACTGGCCAACCGCGACTGGAATCGCGACAACGCCCCAACCATGATTCGGGATTACTTAAATCAAATCCTTTATTTCCGGCGCGAGAGAATTATTGACCGCCTGAAAGCGGAACTCAAAGCGGCTGAAGATGACGGCGATAATGAAACCGCCCGGCGGCTGGCCGAGGAAATCGCCAACCTGATAAAAAGCCGCAAGAAATAGACATTATGTTAAAACATCTGGCCATAGAAAATTTCGCCCTGGTCGATCGTCTGGAAATCGATTTCAAACCGGGCCTGAATGTCCTGACTGGCGAAACCGGGGCCGGGAAATCAATCATTGTCGGCGCCATCGCCCAACTACTCGGCGAAAAAGCTGACAAGGACGATATTCGGTCGGGCACCAAACTGGCCGTAATCGAGGGTGAATTCGATCTCTCCGGTAACGATACCATCAAACGCATACTCGATAGCCTCCAAATTGAATACGAGGAGAGCATTATCATCCTGCGCCGGGAAATCCCCGAAAATCGGGCTTCCCGGAGCTTTATCAACGGCCGGATGGTCCCGCTGGTGCAGTTGCGCGAAATCACCGCCCATCTTGCCGAGTTATTTGGCCAGCATTCACATCAGCAATTACTCGATGAAAAAAACCACCTGTTATTTCTCGATCGCTATGCCGGACTGACCCACCCGATCGAAGCCCTTCAGGATGTATATCACGGATGGCAGGGCGTTAAACGGGATCTCGCCGGCCTTGAAGCCCGCCGCGACACCGAACGTAACGAACGGGAGTTATTGCTCTTCCAGAAAGAGGAAATTGAAAAGGCCCGTATCCGCGCCGGCGAAGAGGAGGAACTTCTGGCGGAACGCAAAATTCTCGATTCCTCCCAGGTGCTGGGTGAAAAATCGAATCTCATCTTGTCTCTTCTTGACGGTGATGATAGCACCGCCCTGTCAATATTGAATACCTGCCGCCGGGAACTGACCACCATGGCGGGGTTGGACAAATCACTTGAAAAAAAGGCCGAAATGCTCGATCAGGCTATTATCAATCTCGAGGAACTTCGATCCGAAATCGAAGCTTACTTATCTGATATCCCCGATGACCCCGAGCGGTTGGAGGCAATCAATCTCAGGCTCGACGAGATTTACCGCCTGAAGAAAAAATACGGCGGATCCGAGGAAGCCATACTGACCACCCTCACACGGATTAATGAACAATTGATGGTTAAAATCGATGTCGATGATCGTCTCCGAATCTTGGGTACGGAAGAAAAAGATCTGCGCCATAAATATTGCAGGCAAGCCGGTGAAATATCCGCCGAACGACGTAAAGCCGCGGCCGATCTGGCCGCAAGAGTCGGACAGGAACTGGAACTGGTCGGGATGGAAGCCGCCAGATTCGAGTTTGAATTTGATTATGAGTCCGACCCGGATGGAATCGAGTTCGAGAAAAGAAAACTGAAACCTGGACCGTTGGGATGGGAAACCGGTCGCTTTCTTATTTCCGCCAATCCCGGCGAGCCATTCAAGCCGTTGGCCCGGACGGCCTCAGGAGGGGAAATATCCCGAATCATGCTGGCTATTAAAGCCGCCGATAAAAAGTACTATAAGGAATTTCGCCCGTTGATGGTTTTCGATGAAATCGATGCCGGAATCGGAGGGCAAACCGCCAATCTGGTTGCCGGAAGACTCGCGGCCGCCGCCAGAGAGGCGCAACTGCTAGTTATCACTCATCTCCATCAGATTGCCGGGCTGGCTGATCATCATTTTGCCGTCGAAAAAACCGACAGCAAAGGAAGGTCCGGACGTAAGATTATATCTATCAGAGAGTTAAATAAGCCGGAACGCAGGAAGGAAATTGATCGGATGATCAGTCTCCCAAACGGTATCAACATTTCCATTGATTAATATTATTAAAATTGACCAAAAATCGGCATAAAATCGAATAAAACCAAATCAGCCGGGTATATCCTTTGAAGACTATCGAAATCGACGACAGCGGCCTGATGGCGGCCGTGCAGAAAGGCCAAAAGGCGGCCATGAAAAAACTGGTCGAAAGATATAAAAGAAAGGCTTACTACCTGGCCTTGGGAATGGTTGGTAATCGGGATGAGGCTTATGATATCTCGCAGGAGGCGTTTATACGAGTCTTCAAATCCGCCCGGCGGTTCGATCCGTCGCAGTCCTTTTTCCCCTGGTTTTATTCCATCATAGCCAACCTTTGCAAAGACACCCTTCAACGTCGGGAAAAACGTGAGTCAAAGGAGGTCGATATTGACGATACCACTTTTTTACTGGTGGAAGAGAGCAATCCGGAGACAAAGTTTATCAGACAGGAGGAGGCCATATGCTTGAGAAATGCCCTGATGAAGCTTGATTTCGAGGACAGGGAAATTTTGATGTTGAAACACTTTCGGGAGCTATCATACGATGAAATAGCCAAATTGCTTAAAATCCCGAAAGGAACGGTAATGTCGCGCCTGTATTATGCGCGAAAAAAACTGGCAAAGTTATGTGATGAATTTAAATGAAAAAAATTACAGGATTATGCTGTCCGGCTATATCGACGGCGAACTATCGCCCGAAGAGAGAACCGAGTTCGAAAAACATATGGCCGGATGCGAGGAATGCCGGAAGGAAATGAATACTTTTCTCCGGCTGAAAGAGGTGACGGGTGCTATGCGTTATGCCGATATTCCGGAACATGTCTGGGATCATTACTGGCGCAGTCTCTATCGCCGCCTGGAACTGGGACTGGGATGGATTCTCCTTTCCATCGGGGTTATAATCATCCTGGGCTTCGCCCTGTTTTGCCTGGTCAAAGGTTTCTTCATGGACCCGGCCCAACCGCTTATTTTAAAAATCGGTATCGGAGCCGGCGGTCTCGGAATGGTCGTACTGCTTGTTTCCGCAATTCGAGAGCGATTGTTTGCTTACACACGTGATCGTTACAGAGAGGTTCAAAGATGATCGTTGTCACGACAGATTTTATTCCCGGCAAGAAAATCATCAAACAGCTGGGACTGGTCAGGGGGAATTCGGTCAGGGTCCGCCATATCGGAAAAGATATTATGGCCAGC
Source organism: Candidatus Zixiibacteriota bacterium (assembly GCA_016933955.1). NCBI lineage: Bacteria > Pseudomonadati > Candidatus Zixiibacteriota > Candidatus Zixiibacteriota bacterium. Next base: position 15,478 of record JAFGTT010000031.1, on the reverse strand, counting down.
CTGCGTAATTTGATCGGCGGGGAAATCAGGGAGTACACCAAGATGCTGGCCGAGACCCGTGAACAGGCCATTGATCGCATGATCGAGGAAGCGGTCAAGGATGGCGCCAATGCTATCGTCAATGCCAGATTTTCGACATCGCAAATCATGAATCACGCCGCCGAACTTCTGGCCTACGGGACGGCCGTGATCGTGGAAGATGATAAATAAATCGGGAACCAATCATATCCCCCGGGGGATATAATATTAAATTAACTTTCTGGCATCAGGATCGACTAATGACACCGCATTCAAAATCAGGCCTTAAAGATAATATCAAGGTCGTTCTTTGGGCCTTTGCCCTGGCCATGATAATCAAGACCGGGGTGGCGGAAACTATGCAGGTTCCGAGCGGCTCAATGGAAGATACTCTTTTGATCGGCGATTTTTTTGTCTGTAATAAATTTATCTACGGGGCACGCATCCCCCTGACAGACTGGCGCCTGCCGGCCATCAAAAAACCGCAACCCGGCGATATTGTGGTCTTCAAATTCCCCGGCGATCGGAAAATCAATTATGTCAAGCGATGTATCGCGGTCGGCGGCCAAACCGTCGAAATCCGGGATAAACAGCTGTATGTCGATGGACAACCCGTTCCCGATGCCCCGGATTCCAAATATATCAGCCGGGTAGTAATGCCCCGCCCCTCCGGCAATCAGAACAGCCGTGACAATTGGGGCCCTTATGTCGTTCCCGAAAATCATTACTTCATGATGGGTGATAACCGCGATAATTCCTATGATTCCCGTTTCTGGGGACCGGTACCCGAAGATCTTATCGTCGGGCGGCCGATGATAATTCATTTTTCCTGGGCCGAGGATCCCGAGGCGCCAACCGTCAGCCTGACCGATCCGCTTTCGGTTCCCCGCTTATTCCTGTATAATGCGGCCCATTTCCCTCAGCGCATCCGCTGGAATCGACTTTTCAACACGGTCGAGTAAAGCGCCCAATCGTAATTAATGCTTGTCATCGATGGTTAAAGATCGTACCATCTTTAATCATTGCAGACGGAGTCATTCTTTATCGGAGGATTAAATGACAGGCAGGTTATATCTCGGTTTAAACGTTATCATCGTGGGCCTCACGCTGATAATTTCATCGTGCACCCGGACAAGTCCCTGCCCGGAGGATGTTTCCGGCGTCTTATCGGATGCCGGGGATAATGCCGCCCAACTGCGGCAGGTTCTGGAACATTATAAAACCGACCCTGATACTCTGAAACTGGCCGCCGCCCATTTCCTGATTGGCAATATGCAGGGCCACTGCTATGTGACTTATTATCTTCATGATTCGACTGATCAGGAAATCGACCTTGATGTCCTTTCATTCGAAACTTATGATAAACTCCTGGAAACCCTCGATTCGCTCGAATCCGAAAAAGGCACTCTTGATTTCGATCGCGACACCCTTATTTATGATAAAGACATCATCACGGCCGATTATCTTATTAATCAAATCGACCTGGCCTTTGAAGCCTGGCGCCATAAGCCCTGGGCCGGGAATCTGTCGTTTAATAATTTCTGCAATTATGTCCTTCCTTACCGCGGAAGCAATGAACCGCTGGAGGATTGGCGCCGGTATTTCATGGAAAAATACGCTGATATCGAATCCCGCATGAAGGATTCCACCGATCCGATCGAAGCCGCCGCTATCATCAATAATGATATCCGCGCCTGGTTCAGATTCGACCGACGTTTCTACCTGCATCCGACTGATCTGGGCTTAAAAGAAATGCTGGATCATAAGATGGGCCGGTGTGAGGATATGACCAATATCACCATCTATGCCTTTCGAGCCAATGGCCTGGCAGTGACCAGCGACTACACCCCATACTGGGCCAACGCCGGTAATAATCATGCCTGGAACGCCATTGTCACAGCCGACGGCCGGGTGATTCCATTTATGGGAGCCGAGAGTAATCCCGGGGATTACCATCTGGCTTACAAACTGGCCAAGGTCTATCGAAAGACTTTTGCCGAGCAAAAAGATAACCTGACTTTCCAGACAAAAAAACAGGAGGCCGTGCCCGGCTGGCTGGCGGGTAAAAGTTATCTCGATGTTACCCGTGATTATATTCCTGTTGTTAATTATACTTTCCTTTTCGATGAAACCGCTCCCGATTCCATAGATATTGCCTATATCTGTGTTTTCAATTCCGGTGAATGGAAGGCTATCGACTGGGCCCGGATCGAGGACAGCAACGGGCTTAATATCGCTTATTTCACTGACCTGGGAAAGGACATCATTTATCTTCCCGGATTGTATCTCGATAAAAGCATCGTCCCCTGTGGAGCGCCGGTCCTTCTTGGCGATACCACGGCCCGGTTTGCCGCCGATACCATTAACACCGTCACCCTCCGCCTCACCGAAACCACCACCATGGAACACGCTCCCTCGACCGATGGTGTCGCTCGTGTCAAACTGACACCCGGGGTGGAATATGAACTGCTTTTCTGGAATAATAACGAGTGGCAGTCGTTTGGCAAAAAAACCGCCGGAACCGGACCGCTGGTCTTCGAAAAAGTTCCTTCCGGGACTCTCTACTGGCTGGTGGCCGAGGAAAAAGACCGCGAGGAAAGAATTTTCTACTGGAACGGCACCGACGCTCGCTGGTTGTAACAATTACATAAGGAAAGAGATCGATCGGCGGCCCAAGGATACAATTAATATACCGGGTTTAAGACCGCTAAAAGCGTATTATAAGAATGACATGGTATAAAAGAATCCCCAACAAAGTCTCCATCTGGTTCGGTATTTATCTGCTTGGTATTATTATCGGGACCCTGATGAGGCTGATGTTCCTGCTGTATTACCGGCATCTGGTCGGAGATAGCCCGTTTGTCGAACTGCTTCATTCTTTCTGGCTCGGATTCCGATTCGATACCTCCGTCGTATCAATAATAATACTCCCCCTCTTTTTAATTTCCCTTCTGCCATTCATCAACTTCAAACGAAAGCTCGACCGGGCGGTTTTTATCCTGCCGCTGGCTGTCGTTTTTATCCTATCGCTCTTCATCAGCGTCGCGGAACTGAGATTTTTTGAGCACTTCGGCAGTCGCATGAATTACTGGGCCATCGAATATCTTGAATCGCCGGGGATGTTCTTTTACAGCATTGAAGCCGACACCTCATTCTGGTTCTTACTGCCGATCTGGATTGTCACCGCTGTTTTATTTATGTATGTCATAAGATGGATTTTCATCCGTTTCTCCAGTTATCATTCGCCCCGCCGAATTTTCAGAAACGGCCTGATATATTTGATCGTCACCGCTCTATTGGCCTTTGGTATCAGGGGACGGCTGGGGATGAAAGGAATCGACTGGGGAATCGCTTTTTTCAGTGATAGCCAATTTCTAAATCAGCTTTCTCTTAATCCTGTTTTCTCATTGTCTCATTCCATATACGAGGAGCTCAAAGACGGTAAAACCCTGTTTGGATATCATATCCATCGCTTTTCCTTCTATGATAATGACGAGGCGTATAAGACCGTGGCGGGCATGCTGGAGCTGAATCCCGATCCCAACCCGGGAAACTACAGCCTTGACTATGTGACTGAACCTGAATATACCCTCGGCTTTCATCCCAATATCGTCCTGGTCATTATGGAAAGCTGGGCGGCCGGCCAAATCGGGATTCTGGGTTCAAACCTCGGCCTGACCCCATGTTTCGACAGCCTTAGCAGACATGGTATCCTGTTTACCGATTTCTATGCCAACGGCATTCGCACCAATCGCGGAATTCCGGCCGTCACCTGCTCCTTTCCCTCGCTCCCTGGCCGCTCTATTATGAAACGATACGCCGCCGATTATCCCTTTCGCTCTCTGGCGCAGGTGCTGGATGATTTCGATTACACTTCGATTTTTACCTATGGCGGCGATATCGAGTTCGATAACATGCGCGGCTTTCTCAAAAGCGTCGGTTACTCCAAATTCTACGGCGAAAAAGCCTTCGATAATACCGAGCGCCTGAGTAAATGGGGGATTTTCGATCATGTCGTCTTTAAAAAACTGGTTAAAGATATCGACCGCTATCCGCGCCCGTTTAACCTGACCATTATGACTATCAGTAACCATGAACCATATCTCATCCCCGATGACCGATTCAAACTGTACGCCGATACCGTCCCCGATTACGATCGGCTGAATACTTTCTATTATTCCGACTGGGCTATCGGTCAGCTGGTCGATGGTTTCCGGGGCAATCCGGTGTTCGACAGTACCATCTTTGTCTTCACGGCCGATCATTGCCCCCATCAGTCCAGCCGTTACCCTCTTGACCCGGATAAATTTCATATTCCCCTGCTCATATACGCCCCGGGAATACTTGGCGACAGCGCCATTACGATCGATCGCACTGCCAGCCAGGTGGATATCATTCCCACCCTGGCCGGACTGATTCTATCGAAAGCCAAAATCCATTCCTGGGGACGGGATCAGTTCCATCTTGGAAAAGATGATCCCGGCTTCGCCGTTATTGTCGATGAAGAAAAAACCGGGATGATTGTCGGAAATAAGTTCTATTTTCACTGGGTTAACGCCCTTAAACAATTGTTCAATCTGAATGATACCCCCTATCTGGAAAAAAACCTGGCCGATTCCCTGCCCGAAATAGCGGCCGACATGGATAAAAAACTCAACTCCTATATCCAGTTGGCCAATCTGCTTTCGCGAGGTGAACCGAAATTTCAAAAACGTATTAAATAGTATCGATCATGACAGCCGGATTTTCTCCGGAGCGACGACCATTGATCGTATAATTTTAATCTTGTATTCCTGGGTGAGGGAATTACATTTTTATCAGGAGTTATCATGCCGGAATTCAGACAGAATATGGCCACCAAGGAATGGGTTATATTGGCCCCGGAACGAGGCAAAAGACCATCTGATTACCACAAAAATCAACCGCCGATAAAAACCCTCAATGATTATGAGCCCGATTGCCCGTTCTGTCGCGATAATGAGAACCAGACCGAAAAACCGGTTTACGTTTTTCCGGATAATGACAACTGGCAGGTTCGGGTGGTGCCCAACAAATATGCCTCTCTGCAACCGGACCTGGCCGTAACCCGGACGCGGGTCGGAAATTTTATGGCCGCCAAGGGCTTCGGAGTTGCCGACGTCGTTATTGAGCATCCCCGCCACGACATGAATCCGGCCCTGATGACTCTTGATGAAGTGGCCAATATTCTCCGCGCTTACCAGCTCCGCCAGACCGAAATAAGTCGAAACGACAAAATCAACCTGGTGACAATATTCCGCAATCACGGAGCCCGGGCCGGGACTTCGCTGGCCCACCCCCATTCGCAGATAATCGCCACCCCGATTGTCCCGCCTCATGTCCGCTATCCCATAGAACAGGCCGTGCAGTACTATGATGATTTCGGCAGTTGCGTTTACTGCGACATGGTCCGCGAAGAAATCGACCAAAAGGAAAGAATCATCGAAGAAACCGATAATTTCGCGGCTTTCTGCCCCTATGCCGCCCGCTCTCCGTTCGAGTGCCGAATCTATCCCAAAAGACATATCCCCAGTTTCCTTAACCTCGATTCCGCCGAAGAACAGGATGAACTGGCCTGGATTTTAAGGGAAATTCTCGGCAAACTATATTTCGGCCTGCATAACCCCGATTATAATTACATTATCAGATCGGCCCCGATAGGCGATGAAGATGCCCGATATTTTCATTGGTACATGGTCATTATCCCCAAAATAGCCATTACCGCCGGTTTTGAAATCGGCTCGGGAATCTATATCAACACCGTCGCCCCGGAAGAGGCGGCGCTGTTTTTACGAAATGTAAAAGTCGAAAGATAAATCTCGAAATTATTATTGTCTTTTAAATCCCGGAACGACTCCCATATCGCGATATATGAAACCACCCGTCCGTCATGGCCGTATATTTAAAAAAAACAAGGAGTGATGGCATCTCATGACTAAATCGATCCTGACGGGGATATTAATCGTCCTCCTGATTTTAATACTCTTTGGCGGCGGCTTTGAGCTTCTGGCCGGCCTGTTCGGTCTGGCTATCGGCTTGATTGGCGGTTTTATCGGGCTTGTCGCCGGTCTGATCGGCGCGGTGGTCGGAATCGGAATGGCCGTGGCCACTCTGGCCATTCCCCTGATTATTATCGGCTTGGTTATCTGGGGTCTGGTGTCGCTGGCCAGGGCAGTATAATCCTGCCGAACAGCAATATGCTTATGCGCCCTGTTAGTTCCCCCGAACAACCGCTTTTTATTTGCCATCCATAGTAAAATTGTCTTAATTAATCCGGATCACAATAATTTAACTGTGGGACAATTCGACATTTCGGAAATCGAACAAAACATGACTGATTCAAGCCAGAGTATCAAAATACAAAACCTCTCCAAGCGTTTTTCCGGAGGAGTTGGCGGCCGCCCGATCCAGGCTCTTTCCGATGTCAGCCTGGAGGTGGCCAAAGGAGAAATCTTCGGCTTGCTTGGACCCAATGGGGCCGGTAAAACTACCCTGGTGAAAATACTCCTGGGCTCCCTTCATCCCAACGGTGGAACTGCTTCTATCAACGGCCATGAAATAAATTCCTGGAAAGCCCGGCGCCGAATTGGCTATCTCCCCGAAAATCACCGTTTCCCCTCCTATATGACCGGTTTTCAGTTTCTGCAATGTTACGGCGGCATGACCGGGATGTCAAAAAAGGAAATAAAAACCGCCGCCGATAATCTGCTGGAACTCGTCGGCATGACTCAGTGGCGTGATACCAGGATCAGAAAATATTCCAAGGGGATGATGCAGCGGTTGGGATTGGCCCAGGCGTTAATCAACGACCCCTGGTTGATCTTCCTCGACGAGCCTACCGATGGCGTTGATCCGATCGGACGTCATGAAATCCGTAATATCCTGCTGGACCTGAAAAAATCCGGCAAAACCGTCTTTCTCAACTCCCACCTGCTGGCCGAGGTGGAAACTATCTGCGATAAAGTCGCTATTCTCGACAAAGGCAAAATGATTAAATCCGGTCCTGTTATGGGACTGATCGGTACCAAACCGGCCTACCGGGTGATGGTTGAAAATGATCAGCAGGATCTGGAACGAATGGTCAAAGACGAGTTTCCCAAAGCGACTGTAAACGGAAACCTGATTATACTATCTCTTGAGGAAGCCACTCAGATCAACGGCCTGATCGACCTGTTACGTGATAACAGTATCAGGATTATTTCGGTAATCCCGGAGAAAATAAGTCTCGAGGAAAGCTTCATGCGTCTTATCAGGGGGAATATCGGCAATGAATAAATTCCTGGCCATACTGACCGATTCACTCCTGGAAATCACCAGTCGCAAAATTATCTTCCTTTATGCCGCCCTGACTTTGTTCATGGTGCTGATTATTGTCCTTATTCCCAATTTTAAAATCGACGGTCAATCGGTGATGGGAAGTGACCTGGTATCCCCGGAATTGATTACCGAAGTTCTGGCGGGGTTTATCGATGCCTTTCTCGGGTTTTTGATCTTCCTGATGGTTTTCGGTTCAGCGGGATTCCTTCCCTCATACCTGAAGAAGGGGCGGGTGGAATTACTCCTGTCAAAACCGATTAATCGAATGACCCTGCTGACGATGAAGTTTCTTGCCGTGTATATCATCATGTGCGCCATCATGGCCATTGTAACCACCATTATCTGGCTGGCCATTTCGATTCGTCTGGGATATTTTTCGGGATATTATTTCTATGGCCTCCTGTTCGCTTTCGTTTATTTTCTGGTCATATATATAATCATCTTCGCCATCGGCACCGCCAGCCGCTCCGGGGCAATTGCCATTATGGGCTACTTCATCATTCGTATTGCCACTGATTTGCTTATGGGTCGTGAGGTGGTCTATGGCTTTCTCGGGGATTCGGTGTGGAAAACCGTTCTGAATACGGTTTATCATATCGCTCCGAAGATGGGTGAAATGGCGGGTAATTTCGAGCCGCTTATGCGCGGCGAAGGATTTGTCAATACCTACCCGGTCTTCTCGACCCTGGGTTTTGCCGTTGTTGTCTTTCTGGCAACCCTGCTTGTTTTTCAAAAACGGGACTACTAATAAGATAGGAGAATTTCGATGGATCAATCTGTAAAGTATCGTAATATGTGGCTTCAAGTGCTTATTATGATTGTCACATTGGGCTTTTACGCCTTTTATTGGTTTTATCAAACAGCCTCGGAATTGAAAAGAATTGCAAATGACCCTTATGCCGAACCCGGCTTATGGACCTTCCTCCTTTTTATTCCCTTTGCCAATCTTTACGCTGACTACAAGTACAGCGAGCTCTATGAAAAGGCTTTTGAAAAGAAAAACGACCGCTGGGTAATCTTTATCCTCTGGCTGTTCTTTTCACCGGCGGTATGGTTCATTGTCCAGCGCGATCTTAACAGCAAGGCCACCTGGAATCTTCCGGGACAACCGGCCGATCAGCCGCATCCATAATAATCGACCGCGGCCGGGATTATCTTTTAACCCGGCCGTCGACATGAGCGATTTTTACTTGACCCGAACCGTCATCGAGTATCTTGACGTCCTGAGTCACATAACTGATCTCGATATCGCCCGAACCGTCATCAACGACAACATTGCCGTCGACTTTCCGAACCTCGATATCCCCCGAGCCGTCGTCGATTTCGATTGTCCCGGCCACATTATCGGCCCGGATATCGCCTGAACCGTCATCGACCCTGATATCGCCGTCAAGGCGTGAGAGATGAACATCGCCGGAACCATCATCAAGTTCGATAAAACCGTTGATATTGGTCAGCTCCAGATCCCCGGAACCGTCATCGAGATAAATATCCCCCTTTATCTCGTTGATCCAGGTATCCCCCGAACCATCATCGATTTCAAGATTCATCTGCTTCGGAACCATGATTGTCAGGTTAATCAAGGCCGACTGACTTCTAAATAGCGACCAGAACGAGGTCTTGGTGTTTTCGAAATTACTTACCAATACGGCCCGGCCATGTTTGTTCTCGAGACTCAGGTTGGCGTATTTTTCAATATATTCCCGGGCCTTGTTCCCCGACATATCCTCGATAACGATTTCCGCCTTGACCTCGATCCTGTCCAGATTTTCCGCTCCCTCGATTTTCAAGAATCCGGCCCCGCAGTCAATTACCATAACACCGATACCATCGGCCTCAAGGTCCAGATTCCGAATTTCGGAATAGTCGGCATAGGCGGCCGGTATCAGAAAAAGGATATTGACGATTAGTGAGATTAAAAAATTACGCATGGTGTCTCCCGTCTGATTTTAACCGATTCTAAGATTTTAGACGATTTTCTTATGAGACGGGTTTCATTTATTGAATGGTGATTATTAAACGGGTTTTTATGGGAAAACAAATCAGAGTTCCCCCCCTGCCACCACCACCGCTGGTATTAAGATACCATACAGCCATCCAATTTAAGGCGGAAATTACAAAATGCAAAAGATATGCCCTTTTATCAGCCCTTCATTCTGTGAAAAGGCTACTTGCTGTAATTCTCAATCATATCGGTGATTTTGGCCAGGTGATGATCGTCATGCTCGGCTATGAATAAAGCCAGATCGATCACCCGCATATTTACGTCCAGCCGCCGATGATACGCCGCTTGCGAGACCTCATCTTCGGTCATTTCCGCAAAGCGATCGACCAGCCTCAGACGCGATTTACGAAATTCCACCAGAAGATTCTTTATGTCGGCGCTGTTATGATTCGCTTTAATCGTAATCCGGCCGGTTACATCCGCCGGTCGGAATTCCTTCTCCCCCGCCCGGAAATCATCGATCCGCCCATGCCAGAGCTGCTCGGCGTCATGCAGATGCCCGGCGATTTCCTGAATAGACCAGGAATCTCCTTCATTCCTTGTGAGAATTTCCTTTGATAGCGATAGCGTCTTTTCTTCAAGCCGGGCCGGCGTTCCCCGGAGGCGGTCAACCACTATCGGAAACATCTCCGGCGGTAGATCGAAAACGAATTTCCGTTTCACCCAGATAACCCTGTATTCCATATTCCCTCCCTGCTTTCAGCCCCCCGTCATCATGTCGAGCCGCACCATGCTCCTCATGATGCGGCTTGATATGGTCTTATTTATTCCAGCGGTCCGACCTCTTTTTCAACCGCTTCGAGAATTTCGCACGATTTAACCAGCTCCTTCATTTTGGTATGATCCGGATAAAGCGGCCGGTCAATATCGAGAAAATCGACATGCTTACGGATGATTTCTTTGGCCCGGGTAGTCCCCTTGCCGAATTTGTAATCGCGGAAATCGAGCGCCTGGGCGGCCGCCATCATTTCGATCCCGAGAATACCATAAGCGTTATCGAGAATCTGCATGTTCTTAATCGCCGTATTCATGCCCATCGAAACGAAATCCTCCTGATCGGCCGCGGCCGGGATCGATTGAATCGAGGCTGGGCTGGACAGAATTCTTTGCTCGACAATCAGCGCATCTGCGGTGTATTGCGAAAGCATCATTCCCGAAAACATCCCGGCGCCCTTGGTCAAAAATGGCGGTAGTCCGACCGACAGGGCCGGGTTGTTGAGACGGTTCATCCGTCGCTCCGACATTACCGAAACCATGGTAATACAGGCCCCGGCCATATCCATCGGCACCGCCACCGGCGTCCCCTGGAAATTGGCCCCGGACAGCTGGAGATTTTCGTCGGGGAAAAAGATCGGATTATCACCCACCCCGTTGAGTTCGATTTCGACCTGCGAACGGGCGTATGCCAGGGCATCATGAGCCGCACCGATCACCTGCGGCGTCGACCGCATCGAATAAGCATCCTGCACCTTGCATTTAACCCGGTTTTCCGCCAGGTCGCCCCCGGCGACTACTTTTCGGATGGCCTCGGCCGAACGAACCGCCCCTATGAAACCGCGCACTTCGTGTAATCTTGCGCTGTACGGCTTCATATTGGCCTTGAGCGCTTCCAGTGACATGGCCGCCCCGATTTCGGCCTGTTTCAACCAGCGGTTGGCATCATACAGAAATATGGCGCTCATCGCCGTCAATACATTGGACCCGTTGATTACCGCCAGTCCGTCGCGCGCCTTCAATCCCGGCACCGGAATCCCGGCCCGGTCCAGGGCCTCTTTGCCTTCAAGCAACTCCCCCTTATAATAGGCTTTCCCCTCACCCATCATCAGAAGTGCAATCTGAGACATCGGCGCCAGATCGCCGCAGGCGCCGACCGATCCCTTCTGGCAAATAAAAGGTGTCACACCCTTATTGAGCATTTCCACCAGCGTCAATGTTACCTCCGGGCGCACCCCGGAATTGCCGTGGGCATGAACATTGATCCGCGCCGCCATAGCCCCGCGAACATACTCGATCGGCGCCGGATCGCCTATCCCGGCCGAATGATTATAAATCAGGTACTTCTGAAAATCCCTGACCTGCTCATCGGTTAGAACCACTTCGGAAAACTCACCGATCCCGGTATTGACACCATACATGATTTCATGCGCCTGAATTTTTTTCTCGAGCATGGCCCGGCATTTTCTGATCCGCTCGACAGCTTCGGAGTGAAGCTCGACCGCTTCATTATTTCGGGCAATCCGAACCAGTTTCTCGATTGTCAGCTCGGACCCGCTTAATATGATGGCCATTTTTACCTCTATTGATATTTATGGTTGACGGTTTACTGTTATTACGAATGATCTTGAGAATTTTGATCGATGATTACTCATCCTGGAGACCGGATGATGATTTCGGCTGATATCGGGAGATACCGGGAACCGGGACAAATGCGCCCTGCCGCCCGGAATGCCGGTCTTTCAAAAACATAATCATCACCGGATTAATATAATCGGGACTAAACAATTGTCAATTCCTTTCAATGTCATTATAATCAGACTGAATTATCAGTAATTTCAAAGGAAGGAAAATAACATGGAAATGCAAAAAATTCTGGATTGGCTGGCCACCTGGGGAACAGCCTACGGCCTCAAGATAATTGGGGCCATCCTGATTTTCGTCATCGGGCGGATCGTGATCGGAATTATCACCGGTTCCATCAGCCGGATCCTTGAAAAAAAGGGAAGCGATAAAACCCTTATCAAATTCGTCCTGAGCCTGACCCGGATCACCCTGCTGGTGGTGGTCATCCTGGCCTCATTGAGTACTCTGGGAGTCGAAACCACCTCCTTCATAGCCATCATCGGTGCCGCCGGTCTCGCTGTCGGTTTTGCCCTCCAGGGTTCGCTTTCCAATTTCGCCGCCGGGGTCATGTTGATCATCTTCCGGCCTTTCGAGGTCGGTCATTATGTCGAGGCCGGGGGAACCAGCGGATCGGTCGAATCTATCGGGATTTTTAGCACTACCCTGAATTCACCGGACAACAAAAAAGTCATTGTCCCCAACAGCGCCATCACCGGGGGGAATATTACCAATTACTCGGCCATGGAAACCCGACGGGTTGACATGGTCTTCGGTATCGGCTATGACGATGATATCAAAAAAGCCCGCGATATCATGCTTGGTATAATCGATACTGATCAGCGTATTCTCAAAGATCCCGCCCCGGTGGTCCGGGTGGTTGAACTGGGCAATAACTCGGTCAATTTCGCCGTCCGGCCCTGGGTCAAAACCGCCGATTACTGGGCCGTTTTCTTCGACCTCAACGAAAAAATCAAAATGGCTTTCGATGAAAACGGTATCACCATCCCCTACCCGCAAACGGATGTCCACCTCTACCAGAAAACGGCTTGAATTTAAAAGGGGCGGGGAGACAACTTACCCGCCCCTTCTCATAAAACAATCCGGAAAAATCACAACCCACTTGACAACTTTGTATAACTGCACAAAATTGCCTGCCTGAAAAATGCCGATATATAAGTAATCGAATCGCGAACCGGCTAATTTACGATGGAGACGAAAACAACCGCCATAAGAGAAAACCATAACCACGAGATCATGCGCCGCTGGCTGACCATCCTGACGGTCGAGGGTTCTCTGGCGACGGTGTTTATCACCCTGACCGGGGGAGCCTTCCTGACCGGTCTGGCCCTGATGCTCGGCGCCAACGATTTCGAAATCGGCCTCCTGGCCGCCATTCCTTTTTTCGCCCAGGTGGCTCAGCTGTTCTCGGCCTACCTGATCGACCGCACCGGCAGACGAAAACAGATCACCATCTGGTTTTCCGCGATAGCCCGCCAGTCCTGGTGGTTGCTTGTCCCCATCCTGGTTTTCGGCGGTTCCTGGCGGCTCGAGGCCATGATTGCGATCGTCATTATCTCCAATATCGCTATCATGATTGCCACCGTCGGATGGATGTCGTGGGTGGCCGATCTGGTCCCGGACAAAATCCGCGGCCGTTATTTCGGGACTCGAAGCGCCGCCGTGGCCTTATCAACTATCGTCTCCACTCTCGCCGGAGGGATCATCCTTGACCAGTACGGCCCCATCGACCTGGAAAACACCGGCTTCGCCATTCTGATCGCCTCGGCCTGCGTTTTCGCGCTCGCCGCCGTAATCCTGTTAAACCGCGTACCCGATCCCGCCACCAGAATCGCCCCTCCCCCGGTAAATTTATCATATCTTTTCAAACCCTTGAAAAACAAAGACTTCCGGCAGTTAACCAAGGTTTTCATCGGCTGGAATCTGGCCATCGGAATCGCCGCCCCGTTTTTCGCACCCCACATGCTCAATTACCTCGGCATGAATTTCACCATGATTTCCCTCTATTCGGCCGCCGCCGCGGTGGTGGCCATACTCCTGAATAAACCCTGGGGGAAACTGATCGATCGTTTCGGCTGTAAACCGGTCGTTGTTTTCTGCGCCTTCGGGATTTCCGCCATCCCCCTCATCTGGCTCTTCCTGAATCCGGGCAACCGCTGGATCTTGATCCCCGAGGTGATTTATTCCGCCATCCTCTGGACCGGCTTCAACCTGGCCGCTTTCAACATCCCCATCGCCAACAGCCCCAGAGGCGAACGCACCATCTACCTGGCCATGTTCGCGCTTTTAACCGGCCTGGCTTTCTTTGTCGCCTCGATCATCGGCGGCATTATCGCTCAGAGCCTGATCGATTTCACCTGGATGGTCGGCTCGCAGAGAATTATCAACTACCAGATCCTGTTTGCCGTCTCCAGCCTTCTCCGAATGGCCGCGGCCGGATTTTTCACCACTTTCCATGAACCAAAAGAAAAACGGCTCCCCGTCATGATCAATTTCATGGGTTATTCTATCCTGAAATGGTTCAGTAGCGGCCGCCAGATTTTTCCCCATCCGCCGCATCTCGATAAAAGCGCCGCCTCTAAAACAGGCTGAGTTGATCGTTATCCCGGATTATTTTCTTCAGGACATACCAGATATTGCGGGCATCATCGATTCCCCGGTGATGTGTCCCTTCAAATTCCAGACCGCTCTTTTTGACGGCCCGACCCAGTCCCATTTTTTGATTATTATGCGCCCTGGCGAAATATTTCTTGATATCGAAATGAGTCGTAAATGGATACTCGATCTTATGGTACAGGCAATCGTTTTCGAACTGCCATTTATCATAACCGCTCCATGAGGCGAAGGTGTAATTATTCCTATCCCCGGCCCATTCCAGAAATCCGGGGAACACCACCGGGAATGGCTCTGCATTATTAACATCGCCCTGGCTGATCGAGGTTAAATTTTTGCAGAATTCGGATAGGATCGGATTGCGCACCGGCCGGATGAATATATCGTACTCACGGATATTTTCGCGATCCTCAAGATCGACCATCACCGCCCCGATCTCGATTGTCTCCATCTCATTCATCTTATGCAACCCGCGCTCATTGCCTTCCCAGCAGGTCGCCTCGAGATCGACAATCAGCAATTTATTTTTCACCCCCGGAATAAGCATATCGTAATATAACACTTTTCCCGGCCAAAATACTATTGCCGATTTATCTGTCGTATATTATTCTTATCCTGGTAGGTTAGGAGTCCCGCTCTCCTGACTATTTTCTTACTGATAATTGGTTATACGGAAATGCACATATTAAGTTCTTGTTTTCGTGGGTGGCAGACGCCTTCCTTCGTCTGCCCCGCATTGAATCATTCCCGCCCCTTTTTGTCATTCCCATTTCTATTTTGTCATTCCCGAAAAAAGTCTGTCATTCCCACCCCATTCTTGTCATTCCCATTCCTTTTTTGTCATTCCCGACCCCCTTTTTTGTCATTCCCGACCCCCTTTTTTGTCATTCCCGACCTGATCGGGTATCCATCTTCATCCCCTCTTGAGAGGGGTGGATCCGCCGGAGGCATTTATGCCGCAGGCAGAGACGGGGTGTGTTACCCAAACTGCTCTACACACCCCTGAATCCCCTCTCGAGAGGGGACTTTGACCAGCCCCTGT
The DNA here is from genome assembly GCA_016933955.1 of Candidatus Zixiibacteriota bacterium. Taxonomy (NCBI): domain Bacteria; kingdom Pseudomonadati; phylum Candidatus Zixiibacteriota; species Candidatus Zixiibacteriota bacterium. The sequence continues at coordinate 107 of JAFGTT010000031.1, read as the reverse complement.
AGGTCGAAACCCCTGCGGTTTCGACATCTTATTCGTTACCGAAACGAATAAAATCCCGATATTTAATGATTGACAACATCACCGTTAATAATATGTTTTAAATATAT